>JAAYBO010000025.1 GCA_012730095.1 Clostridiaceae bacterium | reverse complement strand
TTCCTGAACTGCAAAAATTTTTACAGGAGAATTCAATGCTCGGGCAGTTGTTCGAAAATGTCAATCCTTTAGCGTCCGCCTCCGACGCGATAAGCAATGTTCTTACATCTATAACTGATGTCCTCGTATTTTCAGTATTAAAGGTGATATCGATAATTGCCGTATTTATTGTTGTCAAACTGGCGGTTGCAATTGCCGGAATGCTTGTTAATGCCCTGATATCACAAAGCAATTTTCTAAGCACGACAAATAAGACGATAGGTCTTGCGTTAGGTACCATTATTGGATGTTTGGTTGTATTTGTCATATGTTCGTATATTGTCCCGTTTATAGGTTCAATGAATATAATAAAACTGCCGGCTGAATATCAACAATCAAAAGTTATTGGCTGGTTGTTTCAATCATCTGTTTATTAACCCCATTTCTTTAACTCCAATATGATATTTTTTTAACTAAAAATAAGCATATTTAATCTATTTATGCAGCCGTCAGGCTAATAGAATATTGATAGCGCAAAACCGCTAAAAACGTAAGAAACTGCTTTGGGACGTGTACCAATGTTCTGCTTTGTTTAAATTTATTTAAAATATATACCATGGAGGTATAAAAAATGGTAAGAGTAAGAACAAGAACACAAGTTCATTTGGGACGCAGGGGTACTATTATATTATGTGCTTTTTTGGGTGTCATATTACTGTTAATAGGTATAAGTTTAATGTCCAAGACTATAAAAATGACTAACAGGGGCATAACCGTCGAAGCGCAGGTTAGTAACATTCAAGTAAGCAGAACAAGCAAAACAACGAGTTACACACCTGAGGTTAAATTTAAAACACTTACCGGAGATACTGTCAGCGTCAGTCTTAACAAGTATACCGGTCGTTCTCCATATTCGGTAGGCGATAATGTCAGTATTATTTATTTGCAGGATGACCCAAAGACGATAATATTGGATTCGTTTTTCAACAAATACGGGTTCCCGGTAATATTTATCGTGGTGGGAATTCTGTGTTTATTCATAGGTGCGGTGAAAATTATTTCTCCGAAACATTAACCGCAAAATTTTTAGTTCTGCCGTAATACTAACTTTTACGAGATGGGCTTTATTAGATAATCTATTGCGCTGCAAAAGAAAAAAATGTCCCTGAAATAGGTTTACACCTTTATTTCAGGGCATTATTTTTTAATGTGTTATTACAGCCGGACGTGTCAGCGATTTTACATAAATAGTGAAACGATAGGTTTTGCTGCACTTCATTTAAAGCGCACTTATACCGATAAAAATTATAGGATTAATGACCGATTTAAGTTAATCATGTATTGGATGGGTGGTATAATGAGCTTTCACATAAAAAAAGGAAAACCTGAACTTAAGCGTCTTGTTATTCTTTTTTCGCTTTTCTTGCTATTATCAAACGTTCCATATCGGACCTCAGCGCAAAACTCTTCACCGGCGCGTATATTTGAGGGCACTGAAGATTCAAAAGCCATTTTAGCCAACCTTGATTATAATGATGTAAAGCAGTCGAATTCATGGGCAAAAGACGCTGTCTGGGAAACAGGAGCGCTTGAACTTATGAAAGGCTACGGAGATAAAAGGTTTGGGCTCAACGAACGCCTTACCGTAGAAGAAGCCCTTGTTATTGCATACAATATGGCAGGCCGTGAATCTGAAGCACAATTGGCTGCCGAAGCTTTGGATTTGCAGAGACAGGAGGAAGACCGAAAAACACCTGCCGAAAGAATGTGGGCAGACGGATATATTCAACTGGCGCTTAATGACGGGCTGATCACACAGGAACAATACAATGATGCGATGCAAACAAATCAGCTTGAGCTTGAATCATCGGCTTTTAGCCGTTACAGCCCGGTTACGCGTGAAGATATGGCCTTTTATTTGGCAAAAGTCCTTGAAATAAACCCTGTAAACAGTCAAACGCATACTTTTAACGATTACCGCGACTGGATGGACGCTAATCCTCACCGTATTCCATATATAGAAGCGCTGCTGCAAAACAGGGTTATGAGCGGAAGCGGAAACGGATATTTCAGACCGAAGGGAAACGTAACAAGAGAGCAGGCGGCACAGATTATTCAGAATGCGAGCCCTTTCATATTTCCAAAACACAATATTGAAAAATTTAAAGGGACAATTGAGAATATTAAGCAGTATACAGACAGGACAGACGGCGGTAATTCAACAGTTACCGTTGTTGATGTCAGAAACAGCGGCGGTCATCTGCATCAATTCCGTTTCGAAAGCCCTTCGGCGGAAGAAACGGTGAACGAGGTGGCCGGCGGCAGTAAAAATATTGTTTCAAAGGGCGCTATAATAAATGATATTGGCGTGCTTAAAGATGAATCGGCATTTAGTGAAGGGCAGGAAATCATATATTTTGTCAAAAATACCCGGATATACTATGCGTCGATAGTTATAAGCGGCACGAAAACCGAGTATTATTTGGGAAAAATTCTGTCTGTGGATGAACTGAACAGGCATGTCGGCAGTGAAATGCTTTTAGAGCTTCCGTTTTCTGATATAAGGCTTATAGAACCGTCTGTTTTGTATAATATTGTTCCCAACGGCACTGTCGAAATTCTTTCGGTCAGTGAAGACGCAAAGATATACATTGATTTTTCCCGGAAAACCCTTAAAGATATCAAACCCGAATCGATAATGCTTGTTACAGTCGAGAACGGGCTTGTTACAGGGCTGGAACAGGTTAAACTTGATCTGATGCAGGAAGAAGGGATTGTAAGCGGCATTGTTGAAGAGAACAATCCTGCGCTTGGTTACGTGACATTATATTTCCCGGACGGTTTGGGGACTTCACCGGCTTACAGCCAGAGCCTGTCCAACTACCGTACATATTCATATCTCAGGGCTGAAAACGTTACGGTTTATAAAAATGGCTTACCTGCCGCTATTTACGATATAAATCCCGGAGACAGCGTGTTTCTTAAGCTTGACGCTGATGGAAACCTTATAAGGATAAGCGCGTCAGATAATTATTACCCCGTATATGGTCGGGTGAGGGCGAAGTTAAGCGGCAACCTGCTTATTGAAAAGCAGGACGGAACGTATGAACAAATAACGATTCCCCCAAAAACCCCTATCTTCCGGCAGAAAAGAAGAATATCGTGGGATGATATAAAAGAAGGGGATAGTGTAAGGATTCTTCTGCAAAGAAGCGGAAGCAATGTGATAATCGGCGAAGTGACACTGGAAAAGAAGGTTCAGGAAACCACCGGTATTTATAGGGCTCAGTTAGGATACTATGACGATTTTAGTAACAGCCTTGTCGTGACAAGACTCCAGCAGTTCAGCGACGGCTTTTGGAAGCAGCCTGAAACAGCGGGTGCAAGCAAACTCCAAATCAGTGAAAACTATAAACCGGATATACTGAAAGGTTTACACGGAACAGTTTATCTGGCAACAGGCAAGAACCTGATGGGGAATGATACCGTTATTAAAATGGCGACGGACGGCGGCGCACTGCTGTCCGAAGTGATAGGAGACACAATTGTTGACGTGCAGCCCGGAAGGGGCAGCCTGACGCTGTTAAACAATAACACCCGTTTTGTATATGGCCCCGATTCGATAATAATTAAGGGCGGGAAGCTGCTTGAGCCAAACCAGGTTAAAAGCTATGATGAAGCTTATGTCGTTGCGGGCAGTCACACCGACGGCACGAATACAGCAAACATAATTTGGCTTAAGGAACCTGCGGAGGATACGGGTCTTACACTTTACCGCGGGCGTATTTCCAATATAGAATGGTTAAGTTCGGTGACACTGCAATCATTCTCGCAGTTCCGTGACCCTGAGTGGGAGTTTGTTAATGTGCCTAAAACTCTTAGCATAGATCCGCAAACAATAAGGATATACGATGACGACGGCAGAACCGATCCGGCGCAGTTCGATGACAAAGGTGAAAACAGCTATAAAAACCGCACCGTTTATGTCCTTGCGCAGGAAGGCAGGGCAATGCTGGTAAGCACAGCTCCTTACGGCGATGTTGTTTACAAAGGCCGGATACTGAAACTTGAAGGCGCGGTAAAAGATGCTTACGGACATTTCGTATCACCTCCGGATTCTATGATAATTACGGAGGCAAGAGTGTACGACCTTCGGACCTGGATTTGGGAAAACAAGGATGATATTCAAATGACAATACCGCATAATGCGGTTATTATGAAAAACGGAAAAATTGCCGGCGCCGAGCAGCTTGAACAAGGGGACAGGCTTACGGTTATCAGGTCGGAAACATCGGATGACGCATATGTTGTTATCGCGGAATCATACTGAAAAAATACTGATGGAGAACTACCGGAGGGGATATGATGGAATATAAAAACACATGCAAAATATTAACGTTTGTAATAGCATTTATTCTAATAATCGCAGGTCCGGTAAATACATACGCATATTCCGGTTCAATGGGATATGAAGGCGGCATATCGGCAGCGGACCCGTATGAAAACAATACTTATTTATACCGGGAAGTGTGTTTTCTAACCGGTTTCCCCGTTATATTCGAAGGCACGCTGACAGTAAAAAAGAATGTAAGGAAAGATAAAATAACCGCAACATATACGTACAATTTGGAAAACATAGAACGCGAAGCCGCAATTACCAGAGTGGTTGTTATGGATACATACACCGAAACAAAACAGACAGGCCAGGTAGTTGAATCAAGTACGCATACAAGAATGCCAACCGAGATTGTAAGGTTCGGACAGACAACCTATAATCTTATCGGTTACCGTTTCACTCAGTCCGGAATAACTGATCCAAAACCAGCGGTATATTACAACGCCGGCGAATACAGCGTGAAAAAAACTTACAGGATCAATACCGGTGGCACAATTGAACTTGATATGACAGGGAACCAATACGGATACGACCAGCATTGGAGCAGCGCTAAAGCCGGAAAGGTAAATATAATGATATCGGCAAAACCTCAAGTAGGCGGCGAAATTATCCCGTGGGGAGGATGGGCGGAGGTTTCGGTGTCAAATACGGCAAAGAAAGATTTTAAATACATAAAGAATGAACCGTGGCAAATCAGCTTTGAGGGCGGCTATGTCGAGCAGAACTGGGAAGAAAGCATTCTTGAATATAACGCAATGCTGCCGGAGTTTGATAAAAACGGAAAGGCTATGGAAGTAATGCGTAGTTATAACGAACGGATCGGCATAGATACCGAGCCTATTAATTCAAGGCTGATGGTTCCTGATTTAAAACATTTGGAAGGGCACTGGGCTGAAGAACCGGTAAAGATATTATACAGCCTTGAAATCCTTCCCGGCACCGGTGAAAACTTCAATCCGGCAAAATATGTTACAAGGCGGGATTTTACCGCGATGGTTGTCAGGGCTGTCAGGGAAATTCCAAACGATCCGGATCTTATTGTCAGAACGGTAACGACAGCGTCACGGTCGCGGGACAAAACCCCTGAAGTGTCACCTTTTTTGGATGTTAATACCGATGACATGTTTTATGAAGAAATAAAACTGGCAAGCAGCCGCGGAATAATTCACGGTACAGGGCAGGCATATTTTTCACCGGACAGACATATAACAAAAGCAGAAGCCGTTACTATTCTGATCCGTGCCGTCGGGCTTGAGGGGCTTGCATCATATCCGTATTCGATAACACATTTCGCGGACAACGACAGCATTCCCGCATTTGCAAGGAATGCATCCGCGGTAGCATATCGGATAGGGTTAGTGGAAGAAGACGGCAGGGGATATTTTAACCCGAACGAAAGCCTCACTTACGAAAAAGCGTCAAATATTATTTACAAATTCATACAATACCTTGGAAAAGAACTTGTTAAAGATTACCGCGAAAGAGTGTTGAACTATTAGTCTTTGCGCAGCGATAAAATGAGTGCTTGCTTGGGGTGCAAGAGGACGCCGAACTATCTAAGTCCGTATTGCAACCCCTGAGAAACAATGATAGAATTTAAGCAAACAATAATCGGAAGCGGGCGTTTTAATGAAAAGATATAATAAAAAAATAATAGCTGTAATATTTGTCCTTATATTGCAGCTAATACCGGCGATTCCGGTTCAGGCTGGCGAGTATTCGGAATATATTGAGCAAGTTTTCGACATGGCGAAAGATCGCTATTATCAGGATATATCAGACGAAGAACTGGTAAAGGGAGCTTTAAGAGGTATATTCAATTCGATGGATGAATATACAACATTTTACGATCTTGACGAAGCCGGCACTTTCTTAAATTCAATGCAGGGCAATTACCAGGGGATAGGCGTAGAGATAACCGGCGTGCCTGAAGGTGTAATTGTTGTTCGCGTTTTTGATAATTCACCTGCCGAAAGCGCCGGAATAATAGCTGATGACATTATTACGCAAGTCGATGGAACAGATGTCGCGGGATTAACCGCTCA
>JAAYBO010000207.1 GCA_012730095.1 Clostridiaceae bacterium | reverse complement strand
ATCGAAGAGAAAATAAAGCTGTTTGCGTCCTCCATGCATTTTGATAATTCTATGCTTACATTGGAACCAAATTGGGTTACGACCTGATCGGTATACTGCTTTATAACATTAAAAAGTACATTTCGAGAATTGTTATATGCTGAAAGTCCCAAAATAATAAGTGGCCCCATCGATAGTAATAAAAATGAAATAATAAGGCGCCAGCGGATTTTTATTCTTCTTAAAAAAATTCCACCGGATCTTGAGAATAGTTCAGAGATTTTCAGTGTATATTTTGTGTACAGCTGGCTGAGAGATAAATCCCTGCTGCCTGATACTTTCCCTTTTCTTTTTATAAACATAACATCTCCTCCGGTTTACCCTACTGATAATTTATCGGCAATTTCACCTGTAAAATTAATCCTCTGTGAAGATGAAACAACAGAAGACGCAGTTTTAAATATTCTAAAATATACTTTATTAATACCTCGAAAAATGCAATAATAAAACATGGAGCAAAATGTTTGAGCGTTGTCTGTTTTTCAGACTTCATCGGACGGTTATCGTATTAATTTTGTTAATACTTCATATTCGAAGCATTACCGAAGGGATATATAAATGGAAGAAAGGGAAATAATTGAGAGGTGCCTCAACGGAGAAACTGATTGTTTTAGTTATATTGTTTTAAACTATAAGAAGCTTGTTTATTCTATTGCCCTTCGGTTTTTAAAAGATCCGCACGCCGCGGAAGATATTACTCAGGATGTTTTTTTAAAGGCATATAAAAAATTACATATGTACGACTGCAATATGAAGTTTTCCGCATGGATAGGACGTATTACGCATAATACGTGCATTGATGTCATAAGAAGGAATAAGAACTATTTGACAGTAAACAGCGAGGAACAGGTTATTGAAGATTATGGAGACTCTCCTGATGAAATGGTAATCAAAAAAGAAAGAAAGAAATGGCTTGAAGATCAAATTAGGCAGTTGGCGCCCGGATATAAAACGCCGCTTTTGCTTTTCCACAAGGGAGGACTTAGCTATGAGGAAATTGCAAGGAGTATGAATGTTCCGCTTAGTATTGTTAAAAACAGGATATACAGGGCAAGAAAAATGCTTAAGGAAAAAATGATGTCTTATTACGGGGAGGAGTAGTCATGCATGTAAAAGAAAGAGATATTGCATTGTTCATAGAGAATTCCCTAAAGCCGGAAAAACGCGGAAAGGTTGAACGGCACTTGTCAGTGTGTGGATTATGCAGACGCAGACTTCATCAATGGGAGAATTTGTACAGTACGATTGAATTGCTGGATTATGATTTTCAGCTTGACGGGTTGGAGGAAAAAGTAATTAATAAAATAAACAGCATGATTTCAAATGCGGAATCTGCGAAAAGAGTTTTAAAATCTCCGGTTTCGTTTACTGCTGTTTCTTTTGTCTTAATTACATTGGCAGCTATTGTATTCAGTCCTGTAAATAGAATAATTAACGAGCTTGCCGGTAATATAGTAAGCTTAATCTTAAATGCAGGCGTTAACCTGATTCAAAAGATAAAATGGCCGTTAAATAATATAATAAGCGTGGTATTTGCCGATAAGACAGGAAATATTATGTCGATTATTTCCGCGGCCATACTAATAATCGGGGGGGTCTGTTTTTTAGTTTCAGACATGTTCAACAAAAAACTAAAAAGAGTATAATTAGTATTTTTTGGCATTAATCCGCAGGCTGCCGCGCAGACGTTGTTATAATTATGAAGAACTATTGTACAATAATTTTATAAGGTAATGTCTGAACAATAACTAAAATGAGCTTCGTTTAGCGGTTTTACTCATTTTCATTTGAAAACCCTCTCTTATCATTGTATAATATTTATGTCTGCTGGAGAATTCATATCATAGAACAATAAAAAATAATTATTAAAGATAATTAATTTTGCAGGGGGAAACAGAATGGTAAGCAAAGAAATAGTAATAAGCAACGAGTCCGGTTTGGAATCAAAAGTTGCTGCCCGGTTAATTCAGAAAGCGTCGTGTTATGAAGCTAATGTATGGATTCAAAAAGGAGAACGGAAGGCAAACGCAAAAAGTTTGCTGGGTATTTTATCCCTTGGGATAAGCAAAGGAGAAAAAGTGCTGCTGATAGTTGATGGAAGCGATGAAAAGCTTGCTTTACATGAACTTGAAATGTTTGCGAACAGAGGCATGACAGACTAAAAAGAAAGTGTTTAAAATGAATAAAATAAAGGAAATACTGGAAAATATCCCGAGTTCTTCGGGAGTTTATTTAATGAAAGACAAATCTGGAAAGATAATATATGTGGGGAAGGCTAAGGTATTAAAGAACCGGGTTCGGCAGTATTTCCAGAACACGGATCAGAAAGATCCGAAAACACGTGCTCTTGTTTCCCGGGTTAATAATATTGAAACAATAACCACCAAAACCGAAGCCGAGGCATTGATCCTTGAGAATACGCTTATCAAGATGCATAGACCCAGATACAATATACTGCTTAAAGATGATAAAACTTATCCTTATATCAGGATAACGGCACAGGATGAGTTCCCAAGGATTGAAATAACTCGCAATATTTGTAAGGATGGTTCAAAATACTTTGGTTCATATACAAAACCGTCTGATATCCGCAAATCTATTGAGCTATTGAGGAAAATATACCCTATCAGAACCTGCAAAAAGAAGATTACGGGTAAAAATCCCCAGCGCCCTTGCCTTTACTATCATATCCGATTATGCTCCGCTCCATGTGCTGGTAAAATTGATAAGGAATCATATAATGAAATTGTAAAAGAAGTTTGCAGGTTTTTAGAGGGAAGGCATGATGAAATAATTGACCGCCTCGAAGAAAAAATGAAAGAATACGCCGATGGCATGGAGTACGAAAAAGCTGCTGCAATAAGAGACAAATTGGTTAGTATACGTAATATAACAGCAAAGCAGCTTGTACTTTCAACAAAAATGGAGGACCGTGATTTATGTGCTCTGGTTCGCGATAAAATCAACAGCATGGTTGTTGTGCTATTTGTTCGGGCCGGTAAACTTGTTGGAAAAAATGCGGGCTTGCTTGAGAATACTTATGATATGTCCGATGCTGAAGTAATGGAAACATTTGTATCCCAATTCTACGGAAATGGACGTGAAATTCCGCATGAAATACTTGTAAGTCATACTGTATCAAATATTGAAATACTTCAGACATGGCTGAGGGGTCTTAGAGGGAAGTCCGTAAAATTAATGCGCCCCGTACGCGGAGAAAAAAAGTCTCAAATTAACATGGCGCTGAAAAATGCCCAGGAAGAATTTGAACGATATATAAAAGTTAGTTATGCTGCCAGCAAAAACAGAGAAAAATCCCTTGCTAAACTAACTGAATACCTTGGACTGGAGGAAATTCCCGAAAGAATAGAAGCATATGATATTTCAAATACAGGTGGGCAGGGAATGGTCGGCGGAATGGTTGTCTTCAGGGACGGATTGCCGGCTTCGGATAGTTACAGGAAATTTGCAATAAAAAGTGTCGATTCTCAAAATGACTATGCTTGTATGCAGGAAGTTCTGTTCCGGAGGCTTAAACGATTACATGATTCATCAGCTGACAAAAGTTTTATAGAAAAACCTGATCTGATACTTGTAGATGGAGGAATAGGGCATGTTCATGCTGCAAAGGAAATTCTTGATGAATTTGGTATCGATATACCTGTCCTTGGCATGGCGAAGGATAACAGGCATCAAACCAGTATGCTTGTAAACGATAGTGTTAATATCGTATTAGACAGTGAGCCTGATCTTTTTAATTTTATATCAAAAATTCAGCATGAGGTCCACAGGTTCGCAATCAAATATCACCGTCAAATACGGCAAAAAAACCAGAAAAAATCTCAGTTAGATGAAATACCGGGCATTGGTCCGGCAAAAAAGAAACTTCTTTTAAAAGAATTCGGTTCTTTGAAAAGGATACGAGCGGCAACTGTTGAGCAGTTATGTCAGGTAAAAGGAATCAACCGGAAATTGGCTGATGAAATTAAACGTTTCCTCAACTAATACTGCCCTGAACCTGTCCTATTATTTCAAATTCCGTATACACTTTCATTTCAACAGCCTATCTGAAAAACAGTAATCATATTTACTGATAAGAAACCATAAGAATAAAACACATGAAAACCGGTGTTACTGTTAAGGCATTTACATTATAGCAGCCTTTCTTTGTGATATTCTTGACATTATAAATGGAGCGAACTATAATGTTAGTTAATGCAAATGAGGGACAAAAATTCATACTTGAAATAGAACGAAAAAAGTATCAGGTACCCCTACATTAAAAGCCTGTCCGCTGTAACAAAGGTTTTTATTTATGAATAATTTAATAGTCCGGTACATATTGTCTATACTGTTTTGACAGGTTGTCAGGGGGATACAGACAGAAATATAAAAGAAGGAGTAGCAATGTATGAGCGGCAAAGAAATATTTTTGACTTATGAAGGGCTTCGAAAGTTAGAAGATGAATTGGAACAATTAAAGGGTGAAAAACGAAAAGAAATAGCAGAGCGTATCAGACAGGCATTAGCGTTTGGGGATATTACGGAAAACTCCGAGTATGATGAAGCAAAAAGTGAACAGGTACAGAATGAAATAAGAATTTTACATCTTGAAAATATGTTAAAGTATGCCACGATCATTGATGAAGATGAAATTGATACCGATGCAGTGCGCCTGGGGACACATGTAAAAGTCTATGATATGGAATATAATGAGGAGTTTGACTATCACATTGTCGGGTCGACGGAAGCTGATCCCATACAGTACAAGATATCGAATGATTCACCGGTGGGCCGTGCGTTATTAGGAAAGAAAGCCGGAGATACGGTTGAAGTTTCTGTTCCGGACGGAACAGTTAAAATGAAAGTTTTAAAAATCTACAAATAGCTTTACGGTATTGTAGATAAACGGTCCATGGGGTATAATATTTTAGATGATTAAACAGTTTACATTAAATAAATGTAAACTGTTTTTAATATAGGCATTATTAAATCAGGAGGCTTTCGCATGTCGGAGGAATTTATTAGCAGTTTAAATGAAAATGAAGAATTGCAGGAGATATTGAAAGTAAGAAGGCAAAAACTTGACGAACTGCGAAAAAAGGGGCAGGATCCTTTTAGCATAGTCCGTTATGATGTGACACATCATTCGAAAGAAATTATTGACGGCTTTTTCGAAATGGAAGGCAAAAAGGTGAAGCTTGCAGGAAGATTGATGGCAAAGAGAGACATGGGTAAATCATCCTTTTGCGATCTTCATGACCGGGACGGGAAAATTCAATTATTCTTCAGGGTAAACGATTTAGGCGAAGAAACCTATGAGGAGCTCAAAAAGCTTGATATAGGCGATATAATAGGGGTAAGCGGCGAAGTGTTTAAAACACGCATGGGAGAAATTACTGTTAAGGTACATGAATATACTCTGCTGTCTAAGTCTTTAAGACCTCTGCCTGAAAAATTTCACGGATTAAAAGATACCGATACACGGTATCGCCAGAGATACCTGGATCTTATAGCTAATCCTGACGTTAAAAAAAGTTTTGTGTTAAGAAGCAAAATAATATCAGCAATACGTAGATTTTTGGATGAAGATGGTTTTTTAGAGGTTGATACGCCCATATTAAATACTATCCCCGGAGGAGCTGCGGCAAGGCCTTTTGTAACACACCATAACACTCTTGACCTTGATCTTTATCTAAGAATTGCCCCGGAGCTTTATCTTAAGCGTCTTATAGTCGGCGGAATGGAAAAAGTGTACGAGATGGGACGCATGTTTAGAAATGAAGGGATGTCGGTAAAACACAATCCTGAATTTACAATGCTTGAGGTATATCAGGCATATACCGACTACAAAGGAATGATGGAATTAACCGAAAGGCTGTTTTCATATGTAGCGGATAAGGTTATTGGGAAACAGAAAATTGTATATCAGGGACAGGATATTGATTTAACTGCCCCGTGGGATCGAATAACGATGACCGAGGCTGTTAAGAAATATGCAGGGGTTGATTTTGACTTGATATCCACACAGGCCGAGGCTGTTGAAGCCGCAAGGAACAAAGGTATCGAGATATCAGGAAACCCAACAAAAGGCGAAATTCTTAATCTTATGTTTGAGGAGTATGTTGAGAATAACCTAATCCAGCCTACGTTTATAATGGATTATCCGGTTGAAATATCACCTCTGACCAAAAGAAAGCCGGACAAACCTCATTTAACCGAGAGGTTTGAGCTTTTTATTGCCGGCCGTGAAATGGCTAATGCATATTCCGAGCTCAATGATCCTATTGATCAAAAAGAACGCTTTCTTGATCAGGTTGAAAAGAGAAAACGGGGAGATGAGGAGGCTAACATGATGGATGAGGATTATATAGTAGCTTTGGAACACGGGCTTCCTCCGACAGGCGGCCTTGGAATTGGAGTTGACAGATTGGTTATGCTGCTCACGGATTCGTATTCGATACGCGACATTTTGCTGTTCCCAACTATGAAACCAAAGGAATAATTGCAGAAATATATTTTATAAATTCGTTTTAATAAAGGGGGTAGTAATTAACAGTGCAGACATTGGACAGGGAAAAAGCTTATGAAATAATGCAGTTGAATATAGGTGCGCCTAATGACGAGATATCAAAGCGTTACGGCATCCTGACAAGAAAATTCCGCACAATTGAAAAAGATGAAAACGGATATACTATTGAAGATATTACACGAGCTTATAATCTGCTGATGGGGATTACTTTTAAAGATGATAAAGAAGAAGCCCGGCAAAAAAGGCTTAGGGAAAATCCGCCCTTTATCGCAAGAGTATTAAAAAAAGATCCTGTTAAGCTTGAGAATTTTTTTCATTACTATAAAATACATATTATTGCTTCGCTTGCAGCCGCAGTTTTTATATTTTTTATGATAAGAAGCTGTGTGAATCAAGTCAAATACGACTTCTGTCTTGTTATTTTCGGCGAAGTTTACGCCGAAGATGGGCTGAAAATAGAAGCTTCTATTAAGGAAAAAATGCCTGAACCGATAACTCCAAGCGTTCAAATATTGCCGTCGTATGGTACCGATCCGCAATATCAGTATGCAACTCAAATGAAGCTTATGGCGTTGGTGACGGCTAAAGAAATAGATGTAATGATAACAAATGAATCGTTTTTTAAAACTTACTCGGAGCAGGGCATGTATATGCCCCTTGAAGATATTGCGGATATTCTTGGGTATTCCGATGATCGTTATGTCAAAAGTGCGGCAATTATTGAAGAATCTGAGGATGGGGAGCCTGTTATGGGGCCGGTTAAAACTTATGGAATAACAATTACCGACAGTAATTTTATTAAAGAAAACGGTATGTATGGAGAAAACCTTATTGCCGCTGTTGTTGTAAACACCGAAAGGAAAGATAAAGCAATTGAGTTTATGAAATTATTAAAGTAAAATGGTATTAAATTATATAAACAGTACAATAGACTATTAACTTAATTTATTGGTTGTTTTATAAGAAATTTTCCTCATTACTTTAATCACAATGCATCTATTGTTTTTCAAGGGGTTCCGCTGTTTAGCGCCTTTTGAAAATTAGTGTGGGCGTTGATAAATAAGATGTTTAGTAAAGTCTGTCTGTTTGGAACGGAGAAAATAAGGAGGGAAGCTATTTGTTTACATTGCTATTGGACAACCAAACTGAGGAGAAACTTGAAATTTTCTTGAGCGGAGAGGTGGATATCGCATCAGCACCGGATTTCAAAACAAAATTATACGATCTTATAGGTGATGGCAAAAAAGATATCGTATTACTCTGTAACGGCCTTAAGTATATTGACAGTACAGGGCTTGGTATCCTGGTAGGAGCCTTGAAAAAGGTTAAGTCCCACCAGCGGAATGTTTACATTTATCAATTAAGGGACAATATCAGAAAACTTTTTCACATCACCGGCCTTGATATGGTCTTCATTCTGGAGGAAGCGGTATGAAAGGAAATGACACGGTAACACTTCATCTCCCCCGGAAGGCTGATTATGCAAGCCTGGTCAGACTAACCATATCCGGGATTGCTTCAAAAATTGGTTTCGATATAGATGTCATAGAAGACATTAAGGTAGCGGTGTCTGAGGTATGTAACAAAATAGTGTCTATGGAACCGGAAAGCTGCGATAAATACTATGACATAACATTTCATTTATTCAGCGATGGTTTAAAAGTACAATTTACAGTTTCCGGAGAACTTGCCCGGAAAATGTTTGACGGTGAGTCCGGAGAATTTGCATATGCGATAATATCATCATTTATGGACGAGTTCAGTGTTGATTGCAATGACGATTGCATTATAACCATGGGAAAAAACCTGGGGGCAGAATGAATGTATAAAACCAACGGAAGACGTAACGGAGAGCCAGATGCTGAATTATTCAGGCGATTTAGAGATGAAAAAGATGAAAGCATAAGAAATGAAATTGTATCCCGTTATATGTACCTGGCAGAAATACTCGCAAAAAAATTTATTAACCGCGGTGTTGATTACGATGATATTTACCAAGTTGCTTGCATAGCGCTTATCAATGCAGTGGAACGCTTTGATGTTAATGCTGACGTGAAATTTGTAAGTTTCGCCACTCCTACAATTGTTGGAGAAATAAAACGCTATTTCAGGGATAAAGCCTCTGTTATCCGTATACCCAGAAGAATTTACGAAGTATATCAAAAGGTTAATCACGCAAGGGATTATTTGACTCAGCAAAACAGGAGAGCGCCAAAAGTCGATGAAATTGCTGATTATCTTAACCTTCCCGAAGAAACAATTCTTGAAATAATAGAATCATGGAATGTTTATAAGATACAGTCTTTCGATCAGACCCTGTTTGAAGAAGACGATCTTGAATTGCATGAAACTGTCGGTGAGGATGACGAAACTTTTGAACGTATCAATAATAGAGACTTTCTTGAAAAGGCAATAAAGAATTTTGATGGAATTGAAAAAACATTTTTAAGATTAAGATATTTCGAGAACAATACCCAAAAAGAAATAGCCGCGCATTTTAACGTCTCCCAAATGTACATTTCAAGACTTGAAAAAAAGACTTTAGAGAAATTTAGAAAAATTCTGAGAAAATAACAGGAAATATGGGTAAATAAAAGATATGAATAATAAAATATTATGGTACGGCGCTTTGCGTCAAAGGAGAACGTCGATGCTATACCTTAATAAACGAGACAACAAGGAAATATACAGAGGATTCGTATTAAGCGATGCACACCAGGCCTGCGAAAAAGTCAGGATGATTATTTCACGCATAGAGAAAACCATTGGTATTAACAGTGAACAATCTTTTGATGTACGCGTGATATTAAGCGAGCTTTTGCAAAACGCAATAAGGCATGGCAATACTTCCGGTGATCCTAAAGTGTACATGAATGTCAGGATTAAAGGGAAAGACATGTTGAATATTACGGTAAGGGATAGAGGAAATGGTTTTAACGCGTGTAAAATTATGCAGGAGGAACAAAAGAGAGCAAACGGAAAAACCCCCGATCTAACAGAATGCGGCCGGGGTCTCCAAATAGTAAAGAGCCTGTGCGATGATATTGTTTTTAACCGGCGCGGGAATTGTATAACAGTTCGAAAACGCCTGTCATATCAAAAATAAATCCTTAACACGCCTGTTGGTTATCGTGGTTTTCATTAAAAAATTTTAACCGTAAAAACAAATATTTGCAGTAGTGTGTAATGCGGGGTGCTATAAAATACAGTTAATTGGAATAAAATGTTACTAAGGTTAGGGAAGGACAAATTTTTTCTGGTCAAATCATCCGTATTGTGTTAAAATATTGTTGAAAGACATAAACAGAGTTAGTTTAAATAGATTTAAACTCAACGGGTTATCGGCTTTAGTTCCGGGTTTGGCTGAAGGTTCGTATTATGACAGGCATCAGAAATAGGAACGGAGATGGTTAATTTGATGAAGTGTTCAATTTGCAAAGAAAATATAGCAGTTATTTTTATTACGAAAATTGTTAATGGTGAGAAGCAGCCAATTGGCTTATGCATACCCTGCGCGCAAAAACAGGGGATTGCCCCGCTTAACCAGATTATAAAGCAGACAGGAATGACGCAGCAGGATATTGACAATTTGAATAACCAGATGATAAATATTTTCGAGAATATGGATATGGATAGCATTGCAGATGCTTTTCCGGATGAAGAGAATAACGGGAATCAATTGCTCAGATCGTTGATGCAATCAAATACCGGTGAAAAATTGACTGATGCTCATAATAATAATGCTTCTTCGCAAAGTCACGACGGTGTTCGGGTTAAAGCAAGAAAACAGGCAGCGAAGCGAAAATATCTTGACATGTATGGTATTAACCTGACTGAAAGAGCGGGGAAAGGCGAAATAGACAAAATAGTCGGCCGTGACAAGGAGATAGAACGCATTGTGCAGATTCTTAACCGCAGGGCTAAAAATAATCCCGTATTAATAGGAGAGCCCGGTGTTGGTAAAACAGCAATCGCGGAAGGGCTTGCCGTTCGAATCGTAAATCGTCAGGTACCGGCAAAACTTTTTTCCGCAGAGATTTATCTGTTAGATCTTGCCGCAATTGTTGCAGGCACACAATTCAGGGGACAGTTTGAAGCCAGAATGAAAGCCATTTTACGAGAGGCAAAGGAAAGCGGCAATATTATACTTGTAATTGATGAGCTTCATAACATAGTTGGAGCCGGAGATGCCGAAGGTGGAGCGATGAACGCCGCCAACATACTTAAGCCTGCGTTGTCAAGAGGCGAAGTACAGATAATCGGGGCGACTACACTTGATGAATACAGAAAGCACATTGAAAAGGATTCAGCGCTTGAAAGAAGGTTCCAGCCTGTAATGGTTGATGAGCCTACAATAGACGAATCTATTGAAATACTGAAGGGCATTAAAAATTATTATGAGGATTATCATCAGGTAAGGATACCTGATGAAGTGATTGAAGCAGCGGTTAAATTGTCCGCACGGTATATTCATGATCGCTTTCTTCCCGATAAAGCCATTGACGTTATTGATGAAGCCGGCTCAAAAGTAAATTTGATGAATCAAGGCTTATTGGAACTTGAATCACTAAAACAGGAATTGAAAAAAGTTCAGGAAGCAAAAGAAATGGCAGCTCTGAATGATGATTATAAGAAAGCGGCGGACTATAAAATGGAAGAATGCAGGCTTATTCAAAAAGTGAATGAACTGTCGGCCAAATATGGAACCATGGATGTTACAGTACAGGATATAGCGCATGTTATTGAGTCCTGGACCAAGATCCCTGTAGGCCGCATTACTGAAGAGGAAGCAAAAAAGCTTATGTCTCTTGAACGGCGTTTGCATTTAAGAGTTGTCGGTCAGGATAAGGCCGTGGAAAGTCTTTCGAGGGCAATCAGGCGAAACCGGTCCGACTTCAGGAAGAAACTTAAGCCAAGCTCATTTATTTTTGTAGGTCCTACAGGAGTGGGTAAAACCGAGCTTGCAAGAGCATTGGCCGAAGAACTTTTCGGCAGTGTAGACGCAATGGTACGCCTCGATATGTCCGAGTATATGGAAAAGCATACGGTATCAAAATTAATCGGGGCTCCTCCCGGATATATTGGTTATGATCAGGGAGGGCAGCTGACCGAAAAAGTCCGCAGAAAGCCTTATTCGGTCATATTGCTTGATGAAATTGAAAAAGCTCATCCCGATGTGTTTAACATGCTCCTGCAAATTATGGAGGACGGACGTTTAACCGACAGCCAGGGAAGAACGGTTGGTTTTGAGAATACAATTATAATTATGACGTCAAATGCCGGAACAAGTAACCGCGGATATGGCATTGGTTTTAACCACGATGTAAAGATTTCGATTGAAAAGCATGTAATGGATGCTGTTAAGGAAACCTTCAGACCCGAGTTTTTGAACAGGGTTGATGAAATAATTGTTTTTGAACCGTTAACTAAAGAGCAATTGGGAAGCATTGTGGATATGATGCTTGATGAAGTAAGACAAAACACACTGGATAAAGGTATAGACATTTCCTTTGACCAAAAGGCAAAAGATGCCCTTGTTGTGAAAGGATACAGTGAAAAATACGGAGCAAGGCCGCTGAGGAAAGAAATTCAGCGTTATATTGAAGATGAATTGGCTGAAAGATTCCTTATGGGTGAGCTAAAAACCGGTTGCTCGGTATATGTCGATTACGACGGAGAGGATTTCACATTTTCAGTCGAATATACAAATTTAGTTCATGCTTCAAGCGGGCAGGTTTCAAACTAAACGATTTTTTAACTTTTTTAAATTATTAAAGGCAGGAAAAATCCATACTTTCCTGCCTTGCTTATAGCAAATATTTAGTATGGTATTCAAAATGATATAGCAATAGTTGAATATTCACATTATTCAAATCGGTACATCAAAACGTCTTCGTTTTGAAAAAGCTGCTAACGTTTTATACCCATATTCTACCAGATGTTCCTTCGCAAGATCCAGGTTCGTTCCTAAATCATCGGGATAATGAGCATCTGACGATAAAGTCATCGGGATTTGATATTTAGCCAGTAATGATCGCATCCACTTATAAGAATAGGTTTTTTCCTTCATGAAGAATTCCAAAGCATTTACGGTTTGGCTAATCCAATATGCCGAATAAGGTCCTTCTTCTAAATGAACATGATATTCTATAATCAATTAAAACCCCTCCTTCCGCTTCATTTCTTTTTTGTAAACATAATTGCATGTCCCCAGATAATATCTTACAGAGGCGAGGCAAGAGTTTTATCATATTTTAATGTATGATGCGTTTGCAAAAAACGTGTGATTAAGCTCTTATCTTTGCATTCGAACCATACGCTTGAAGAAAGCCGATCAAAATTTACTTGTTTTCATAAATCCCTGAATTGAACTCCCTTTTACTGGTCTTTTTTACGGGATTTTGTGCGTGAAAAAATGATTTG
The DNA here is from genome assembly GCA_012730095.1 of Clostridiaceae bacterium. Classification (GTDB taxonomy): domain Bacteria; phylum Bacillota; class Clostridia; order DSM-8532; family DSM-8532; genus DTU069. The sequence goes on along the minus strand of JAAYBO010000207.1, from coordinate 2,530 downwards.
TCCGGATAATCAGAATATTTTTTTTAGAAGTATCAAAAAATAAAAAAGGTTCTGAATAATCACCATATCATGGGAGGGCTGCCGCAATGGTTGGAAGAATAATGAACAAAGTAAGGAACTTGTGGATTATGATTATATCCATGCTGATATTTCTTGGAATAGTGGCTTTAATATTGGTCTTAACATCACAGTCAAAAACAGAGATTCCGAAAAAAGGTGTTTTTGTCAGCGCAGATTTAAAAACCGGCGGATCTTTGCAATGAGTAAAGAAAAGTCCGGAATAGTGAGGGAAGCTGCGCAAAGATTTCGGAGGATATTTGAATGAAACAGAAAAGGACAAAGAATGAATATGTAGAATGGACACAGAAAATTGCGCCTAAAACACATAAATTAAAAAACATTATATTAGCGTTTATAGTGGGTGGAATAATCTGCACAATAGGTCAGGTGATTTTGAGTCTTTTGTTAAAGACCGGAATGTTAAAAGAAGACGCTGCTTCGTTAACAACGCTGCTGATGATTTTTTTGGGTGCCTTTTTGACCGGTATCAATGTATACGACAATATTGGAAGAATTGGAGGAGCCGGCGCCGCAATACCTGTAACCGGATTTGCCAATTCAATAGTTTCACCTGCTATGGAATATAAAAAGGAAGGTTATGTAATGGGAGTGGGGGCAAAAATGTTTTTAATCGCGGGTCCGGTATTGGTTTATGGAATTGTGGCATCAATTGCAGCGGGAATCCTGTATTACATTTTTACAATAAATATTTGATTATATTCGGTAAGCTGTCTTTTGATTTATTAAAATATGGGAAATAATCCGGCCAATTTTATAAAACTAATTGTGGGTTATACTTAGCATTTACCTTCGGGAGGAAATTATGGGAACAAGGTTGGGAAAGCAAACGCTGAGGCTTGACAGCCATCCAGTGATTCAGGCCTGGGCGTCAATTGCCGGCGCGAAAGAAGGGAATGGCCCGATGGGCCGGTATTTCGACGAGGTTGTGCAAGATGAATATTTTGGTGAGAAAAGCTTCGAAAAAGCGGAAAGCAAGTTTATTCGGGAAACCTTTGCAAAAATCTTAATGAAGGGGAATGTATCTGCCGGTGATATTCAGTATATATTTTCAGGGGATTTGCTAAACCAATGCATTGCCGCCAGTTATGGAATCCGTGAAACGGAAATTCCGTTTTTTGGTTTATATGGTGCATGTTCAACTATGGCTGAATCGTTAATATTAGGAAGTTTAATGGTGGAAGGCGGATTTGCCGAAAGAACGGTATGCATTACATCCAGCCATTTTTGTTCGGCTGAAAAACAATTCCGTTTCCCGTTGGAATTTGGAAGCCAGCGGCCGCCTACGGCGCAGTGGACAGTTACCGGGGCCGGGGGTGTGCTGGTTGGAAATTCAGGAAACGGCCCCAAAATAGTGCATGTGACAACAGGAAAAATAGTGGATATGGGAATAACCGACGCAAACGATATGGGTTCGGCAATGGCGCCTGCCGCATGTGATACGATAACGATGCATTTTACCGAGGCTGGTTTGGCACACAATTATTATGACATGGTTGTAACAGGTGATTTAGGGACACATGGCAAAAACATATGCAAACAGCTTTTGGAAGAGAACGGGATACTAATACAGGACATTCTGGATGACTGCGGTACAATGATATATGATACCACAGTGCAAAAAACCGACTGCGGAGGCAGCGGCTGTGCCTGCTCCGCTGTGATTCTGACAGGGTACCTTCTTGAAAAACTATCGAAAAAGGACTTAAATAAAGTATTGCTTGTTTGCACAGGTGCTTTGCACAGCCCGTCAGCCATTCAACAGGGGGAAAGCATTCCGGCTATAGCACATGCGGTAGGCATTGAAATGATACCGTAATAGCCGGTAGGAAAATGTCTATTATTTTTATTTTTTTGCCTCCGCAGTCGAAAAGGATATGAACCCTGCGTATTAAAATTGCCTGAAATTTTACCATATTTAACAATGACATACTAAAATATGAGGTGATATATTGGAATTCATAAAGGCTTTTATTGTTGGTGGCATAATCTGTGTTATTGGGCAGATACTGATCGATCTTACGAAACTAACACCTGCGAGAATCATGGTTTTGTTTGTTGTGGCGGGTGTAGTGTTAGGTATTCTGGGAATATATCCGATGCTGGTTGAATGGGGGGGAGCCGGAGCTACCGTACCTATTATCGGGTTTGGAAATGTCCTTGCAAAAGGAGTTATCGAAGATGTTGATAAAATGGGCTTGTTAGGAGCGTTCAGCGGAGGAGTAAGAGCTGGATCGGTTGGAATAGCCGCCGCTGTTTTTTTTGGATATATAATGGCTTTGTTATCAAAACCTAAAGCAAAAAACAAAAATTAACACTGTCGCCCGTCGTCACCGAAAGCACCCGAATCAGAGCCGCGTACCCACCGGAACGCGGCAGCAATGGCTAGACCCGTAATCACCCGCTGTTTTATGGTGTAATTTCTGCGGGTCCTGCTTCGGGTGTTTCGTTT
>JAAYBO010000206.1 GCA_012730095.1 Clostridiaceae bacterium | reverse complement strand
GTTGGAGCATGTCGCACTGCGCAACCGAAAACACCCGAATCACCCGCTGTGTATTCTGAACAAAATTTCCGCGGGTCCTGCTTCGGGTGTTTTGTTTACTTGCGCGACAAAGCACATACCGACTAACACGCTTTAGATCCTTTTTATTTTTACATAGAGGTCTCCACATCCCGGGTCGCTCATTAACCCGCTCCACGGTTGCCTATTGGAAGCAGGGCGTTGGAGCATGTCGCACTGCGCAACCGAAAACACCCGAATCACCTGCTGTGTATTCTGAACAATATTTCCGCGGGTCCTGCCTCACAGGAATAATATTTTGAAGGCAGCAAAAAAGCAAAAATCAATAAGAAATTCTCATTAAAACAGCGAAATATCAGAAGAAAAACAATAATAATAATGTATAATTGAGTTTATACGGCTTTATGAGGATAGCTGAAAAATGTTATTATAAACAAATACTAATAAAAGAAATGCGTTTAAAATTACCTGCTGTAAAAACAAGGCGAAGAGTTAAATCATAGAATTGAAAGAGGTGTTGTAAATGGCAATGACGATGACTCAAAAGATACTGGCTAAAGGCGCAGGGCTTAATGAAGTAAAGCCTGGCCAGCTTATAAGAGCGAAATTGGATATGGTGCTTGGCAATGATGTTACCGCCCCCGTTGCTATAAGCGAATTTGAAAAAGCAGGTCTTACAAGGGTTTTCGATAGAAAAAAGATTGCGTTGGTTCCGGACCATTTTACTCCGAATAAAGATATAAAATCTGCGGAACAAGTAAAAATGATGCGTGAATTCGCCGGTAAAATGGGAATTGAAAATTATTTCGAAATTGGGCGCGTTGGTATCGAACATGCGCTGCTTCCGGAACAGGGTCTTGTTGTATCAGGAGACATTGTTATAGGGGCGGATTCTCACACATGCACTTACGGAGCTCTCGGCGCTTTCTCGACAGGAGTGGGCAGCACCGATATGGCTGCCGCAATGGCTACAGGAGATGTTTGGCTTAAGGTTCCGGAAGCGATAAAATTTAATTTAATTGGAAAACCGTCGGAATGGGTGTCAGGGAAGGATATTATCCTCCATATTATAGGTATGATTGGTGTTGACGGAGCTTTGTACAAGTCTATGGAGTTTTCCGGTGAAGGCCTTGAATTCCTTTCAATGGACGACAGGTTTACGATTGCTAACATGGCAATTGAAGCAGGCGCAAAGAACGGAATTTTTGAAGTTGATACGGAAACATTGAAATATATTGCGGAGCATTCCGAAAAGGATTATGAAGTATTTACCGCAGACAGCGATGCCGAATATGTTAAAGAATACACTATAGATTTATCCAAAATACAGCTTACGGTATCATTTCCGCATCTTCCGGAAAACACAAAAACAATTTCCGATACAGGAAATGTTCCAATACACCAGGTTGTTATAGGGTCATGTACGAACGGAAGAATGGAAGATATGAGAATGGCGGCTAAAATCCTCGCCGGAAGGAAAGTCCACCCTGATGTACGCTGTATAATCATTCCCGCTACTCAGAAAATTTGGAAGGAATGTATGCTTGAGGGCCTTTTTGAAGTTTTTATCGATTCGGGATGCGTGGTCAGCACTCCGACATGCGGACCTTGCCTTGGAGGGCATATGGGTATTCTTGCCGAAGGCGAGCGTGCGGTATCTACTACAAACCGAAATTTTGTGGGACGAATGGGCCATATACGCAGTGAAGTATATCTTGCAGGGCCTGCTGTAGCCGCAGCCTCTGCGGTTACCGGAAAAATATCTTCGCCTGAAGAGGTTATTGGCTGAAAACCGTTCGTTTACGGGAATGTTTTATTAAGGAAAGGTGAGCGTAATGAAATATGAAGGAAATGTTATTAAATACGGAAACAATGTGGATACCGATGTTATTATTCCGGCAAGGTATTTAAACACGTTTGATGAAAAAGAGCTTGCAAAACACTGTATGGAAGATATCGATAAAACTTATATAACACGAGTAAAACCGGGCGATATAATGGTAGGCGGGCTTAATTTCGGCTGTGGTTCTTCAAGGGAGCATGCGCCGATAGCAATCAAGGCGTCAGGTATTTCATGTGTAATAGCAAAAAGCTTTGCTCGAATATTCTACAGAAACGCGATAAATATCGGTCTTCCTATTATAGAATGTCCGGAATGCTCTGATGAAGCGGAAGAAGGAGATAAAATAGGAATCGATCTTGATAATGGGGTTATTATTAACTATAATAAAAGGAAATCTTATACAATACACCATTTTCCCGAGTTTATACAGGAGATAATAAAAGCCGGTGGTTTAATGAAGCATATACGGCAGCGGCAGTGAGAAAAGTGTTAATCAAATTTATGTATGGCGGTGTTTGCTATGATGAAAAAATTCAAGATTGCTGTATTGCCGGGAGACGGAATCGGCCCTGAGGTTGTAAAACAGGCGGTTAAGGTTCTTGACAGAGCAGGCGAAAAATACGGGTTCGGTTTGGAATACAGTTATGCCGATATTGGAGGCATTGCAATAGAAAAAACAGGAGCCCCTCTTCCATCAGAAACACTGAAGTTGTGTAAAAGTTCTGATGCGGTATTGATGGGAGCCGTCGGGGGATATGAATGGGATAATCTTCCCGGTGATAAGAGGCCTGAAGCGGGTTTGTTAAAAATCCGTTCCGAGTTAGGATTGTTTGCAAATTATCGCCCCGCGGTGATATACGGCCCACTTATTGGTGCGAGCCCGCTGCAGGAAAGGATTACAAAAAACGGCATTGATATATTGATATTAAGAGAACTTACAGGCGGTATCTATTTTGGTGAAAAGAAAAGAATTAAAACCGAGACCGGAGAGCAGGCTGCGTACGATACAATGATATACCGAAGAAGCGAAGTTGAAAGAATTGCAAGACTTGCTTTTGAAACGGCTATGATGCGCGGTAAAAAATTAACCTCGGTCGACAAAGCAAATGTTTTGGAAGTGTCACGCTTTTGGCGTGAAATAATTATAGATGTTTCAAAAGAGTATCCTGATGTCGAATTGAATCATCTGTATGTTGATAATGCGGCTATGCAGTTAGTAATACATCCTGAACAGTTTGATGTTATTGTTACGGGAAATATGTTCGGAGACATTCTTTCGGATGAAGCTGCAATGCTCACAGGCTCAATCGGCATGCTTCCTTCAGCCAGTATTGGGGAAGGAAGCCTCGGTTTATATGAACCGGTACATGGTTCCGCGCCGGACATCGCAGGCCGTGATATGGCAAACCCTCTTGCGACAATTCTATCGGCGGCTATGCTTTTAAGGTATTCATTTAAGCTGGAACCGGCGTCAAAAGCAATTGAGAACGCAGTTGCCAAGGTTCTTGAAGACAATCTGATGACAATTGATATAGCTGTAAAAAATGCTAAGGTAATTGGATGCGAACAAATGGGAGATGAGGTAGTAAAAAGAATTTAAATATAACGTTTTTCAGGTTTTACTAAATGTATTATTTTTGTAAACGGAGGTTTTATTATTGAAGTTAAGCGGATCAGATATCGTTATAGAATGTTTAAAAGAGCAGAATGTTGATACAATATTCGGTTTTCCCGGCGGCGCGGTTCTTAATATTTATGATTCATTGTACAGGAGGGGCGAGGGTATAAATCATATTCTTACAACCCACGAGCAGGGAGCGGCTCACGCAGCGGACGGCTACGCAAGAGCAACGGGTAAAACAGGAGTATGCATGGCTACCTCCGGCCCCGGGGCTACAAATCTTGTTACGGGAATAGCAACCGCTTATATGGATTCGGTTCCCGTTGTAGCTATTACAGGGCAAGTCCATTCCTCTCTTATTGGAAAAGATTCGTTTCAGGAAGTTGATATTACGGGAGTTACAATGCCGATTACGAAGCATAACTTTTTGGTCAAGGACGTTGAAAAACTTGCCGACACAATCAGGATGGCTTTTCATATTGCTTCCTCAGGAAGGCCCGGGCCTGTACTTGTAGACATATGCAAGGATGCTACGATCAAAAAAACGGAATTTACACCGGCCGGTGACAAAAGCAGACTTGATCTGAAGATAAAGAACAACTTTACCGAAAAAGACCTTGACGAAGCCGCCGAGGCAGTTCAAAAATCCGAAAGGCCTGTTATTCTTTCAGGAGGAGGCACGATAATAGCCGGCGTTACCGATATTCTCATTGAATTATCGGAAAAAATTAAAGCCCCGATAGCGACAACATTAATGGGAACAGGTTCTGTTCCGGGTAATTATCCGAGGTATATGGGTCTTCTTGGCATGCATGGCACCCGTGTTTCAAACAGAGCCGTTTCCGAATGCGATTTGCTTATTACTGTCGGAGCACGTTTTTCAGATCGCGTAATAAGCGATATGAGCCGCTTCGCTCCAAAAGCCACGATAATGCATATTGACGCGGATCCGGCCGAAATAAACAAAAATATTACCGTTAATTATCCTTTTTCAGGAAATATCGAACAGGTATTAAGAGGAATATTAAAAAGGATTAAACCTGTTGACGAAACAGAATGGGCAAAATGCGTAAAGTCATGGATGAAAGAATATGAAAACAATAATATTAACAACGGTAAGTTAACCCCTAAATTTATTATTGAAAAGTTTAGCGAAATGACGGACGGTAATGCTATAATAACAACAGAGGTAGGACAGAACCAAATCTGGGCGGCACAGTATTATAAGTTTAAAAAGCCCAGACAGTATATTTCATCCGGCGGCCTTGGTACTATGGGATATGGCACAGGAGCCGCGATTGGGGTGCAGATCGGGCTTCCCGATAAAAAAGTAATTAACATCGCCGGGGACGGAAGTTTCAGGATGAACTGTAATGAGCTTGCTACCGCTGTTCATTACAAGCTTCCGATAATAATTGCTGTGCTGAATAATGGTACGCTTGGCATGGTACGCCAGTGGCAGACGATGTTTTATGAAAAAAGGTATTCACAGACTACACTTGACAGAGGGCCAGATTTTGTTAAGTTAGCCGACGCATACGGAGCAATCGGCATTCGTGTCGAAAAACCGGAACATGTGCAGCCCGCAATTGAAAAAGCTCTTAACTCAACTGACTGCCCGGTTGTTATTGATTTTATTATTGATATTGATGAAGTGGTTCTGCCCATTGTACCACCGGGTAAAGG
>JAAYBO010000024.1 GCA_012730095.1 Clostridiaceae bacterium | reverse complement strand
TTTCGTGATATAGAACATATTCAACAATCATTTTCCTGCTTTGCGGAGCAGATACAGCAAAAAGGTTTTTTTATTGGAAATGCTGATGACGAGCGCGTTTTATTAATAATGCAGAAGCTCGGCTGCCGGGCGGTTTCATACGGATTAACCTCCCCGAAAGCCCTTTGGACTGCAAGAAATATAACTTTTGATGACAATGGTTTTGCATCTTTCAGTGTTGTTCACAACAAAAAGAGTTTGTTCCGTTTAAAACTGAGCATACCGGGTTTGCATAACGTTTCAAACAGCCTGGCTTGTTTCGCGGCATGCTCTTCTCTTGATATTCCGGTAGATATTATTAAAAGAACACTTAGAAAATTTAAAAGTCCCCGCCGCCGTTTTGAGCATAAGGGAATAGCTGACGGTATACGGGTTGTTGATGATTATGCCCACCATCCCACAGAGATAACTGCGACGTTAAAGGCCGCCAGAAGCTGCACCCGTGGAAAGATCCTTTGTGTGTTCCAGCCTCACACTTATTCAAGAACAACTGAACTGATGGATCAGTTTTCAAAAGCCTTCACAATGGCGGATCGTGTTTATATTACGGATATATACGCGGCCAGGGAAAAAGATACCGGAACAGTAGACGCGTCAAACCTCGTTAAAAGAATTAATAATGTTACGGATAACGCTGTATATATTGCATCGTTTAAAGACATTGTAAACCGCCTTATACAGGATTCTTCGCCCGGTGATTTAATTCTTACAATGGGGGCCGGGAATGTTGATCAGATCGGAAATATGTTTCTCCAGGAAAAAAAAATTCGGGCGGTAGGATAGCATAATTCCTGAATCAACTCGCTTTTCGCCATAGTTTTGCCACAATAACGGTCATATCATCCGGAACGTTTTTTTTGCCTGAACAGGCCCTCTCCAACAGGTGTTGTGCCAGTTCCTGAGGATTTAACGTGTTTTCCCGGGCTATTACCTTTTTGATCATGTTCTCACCATCCGAACCGTTAATGCGGTCGTATAGACCGTCGGTCATCATAATAATAAATTCCCCATCGGATATTTTTCGTTTTTCGGGCTGTACCGTGCTCTCCGTTAAAAACCCCGCAGGGAGATTGTCTATTTGTATTAAGTCTATATCTTTTCCATTCGTAATAATGCTTGGAACTGCTCCCATCTTGTAAAACTCGGTATTGCCGCTGTATAAATCAATAACCGAAATATCTACTGTTGAGTATTTTTCCGGGTTCATGCTCATCATTATATTTATCATGCCAAGGCTGTGGCGGATTGACAACCCGCAGTCAATAAGCTGCTCAAGGAGGCCTATCGTTGTTTCGCTGAGCTTGTTTGCTTCCCTGCCGCTGCCCATCCCATCGCTTATTGCCACAACATACTCTCCGTCACGGGTTTTTAAGAAGGTAAACGAATCTCCTGAAACACCAGATTTGTCTTTTTTAATTCTTGCTATTCCTGTGGTAACTCCAAGTGCTTCTTTCTCTTTTAAAAAAAGAAAACAATTTTCTTTCCCACGGTCTTTACATTCGCCTTCTTCAACTCTCATAGGTAATCCCAACACCTCAGCCGCTATTGCCTCAATGTTCTTTTGGCAATCTTTTCTGCCGCGGCAGCCTTCAACCTGAATTTCGCATGTAAATCTGCCGCACCGGTTTTTATGAACCTCAACCGAAGTAATTAAATATCCCTTTTTTCTTAACGCTTTTTTTACCTTTTTTTCTTCTTCGGTATAATGTGACATTTCCCGGAATAATCCGTCCGATATTGTTCTTACAAATTCGGACATACCGTATATTTGTTCCGGAATTATGCTTATACTGTCAGATACGATTCCCTGCCACATTTTCTCTATCCTTTTAATTTCAATAATTCGTGAAAGTGTTTCCAAAACTACGGCGGGCTTTACGCAAAACTTGCCCAAATCCTTTTCATTCCCTTTACGTACCGCCGCGCCTTCCTCCAGGCGTGAAGCAACGCTTATAACCGTTTTGTATGTATTCAGCAATTCTGTTTCCCAACAGGACGGACCTTTTGCACAGCAGCTGCAAACCTCCGCCGTAAGCTGTTCAATTACTGCGTTAGCGTTTATTTCGTATCCGCCGAATCTATCTTTTATCTGATTTTCAACCGTATTGGCGAGCCTTAAAAGTGCCTTTGACATATCGAATAGTTTTTTTGTGACAGTATTAATAACCCTCTTTATCTTTTGTGTTTCATCCTCATCTTCGCCGATACCGATATGGGGCTTTAAGGCATGAATCATTCCCTGTTTTATATCCGGAAGCAGCATGAATAAAACTATTGGTATAATCATTTCAGCCCAACCGATATAATATTCTGCAGATAGAAAAATAACAACAAACTGGATAATAAAAAAAGCAATGCCTGAGGAAATTTTCGACTTTTTTAGTATTCCCGCTGTCATACCGGCCATTGCATACATCCCCGCTGATAATGTTAATTCGGTAACATCACCGCGGGAAATGGAAATTCCGGCCATTACTCCCGCACATGCGGCAAAGCCCGGGTCAAAATGCCTGGCCAGTTTAAGTATACAAATACCGGCCAGTACAATATCAACACGCACACCGAAAAGACTGAACCCTGACATCCCAAGTAAAAATGCGCTGAAAAGAATCAAAAATCCTAACAATTTCAGGTAATTTCGTTCATTGTACTCTTTGGAGCCATACACTTTTTCTTCGAAAACCTGTGACATAATTGACGTAACCACTGCGACAAGCAGTACATCAATAAAAATAAAAATCAACTCAAACATAAGCTGACCGTTGATTAAAAACACAAATATCCCCGTAATAGCTGATGATATTGCCATAAAAAACGCTTTTCCGATATGGCCTGTTTCTTTGCTGTTCTTTTTAAACACTATATTAAGCCATTCAAATAAAAATATTGCCGCTATCTGTTTTAGCGCTTTCAGTAACCCCCCTCCAAAAGAGTTGAAAGTAATTGTTGAAAGCACCATAAGCGCTTTTACAAGGCTGCTTCCGGAATACGCGGCATAAAAAGCAAGGCCAAAAGGGTTGACAGTTCCGAAAAACGCGGCTCTGGACAATACTCCGCAAAAGATACACGATAGTATTTCAAACAGGGTTAATGCTTTTAGTTGTTCTGCAAAACGGATTTTTTTACTGCCGGACACCGGCGCTCTCTGAGCGGAAGTGAAAGAATTCTTCATATAACAGACCCCCGGTTTATCATTAGTATGATTAGATTATACATAGAACAATTGTCTTAACCTGTCGTATTGCGCTTTTCCGGAAATAATCCGCCTGCGGCATGCGACAAATTACGCACCGGTGTATATCTGTTTATATATTCATTCTTCCGGCAGTATACCCAGATTAACCGCAACATTATCAAGCACGTCTATCACACATTCCGAGCCCGACCAATACCTGCAAGTATTACAGGATATCCCTTCATCTTCATTTATACCCATTACCGCCGTAATACCCTGGCCTGCCGGTTTATACTGGCTGCAATTTTCACCAATCAGCTTAAGCTGTTCCTGTGTCAATGTTTCACTCAAATCAATCCCTCCCTTTGAAATATCATATCCTTTGAGTTATAAATTATTCGTGGGTCGGGAAAATTCATGCACAATTATTTCAGGAATTCGTATGAAAAAGACTAACAGGTTTGTAGTTTACATATTGTCCGACGGTGCGGATTTCAGCTTTGCATACGATGCCAACAGCCTTTTCATGCCAAACTGATCAAAATCAATTTCAAGCTTGAAATCGCTGCCTTCCGGCTCTCTTGCCGTTATAGTGCCGGCACCGAACTTTTTATGCAATACCCTGGTCCCTGCAACCAGCTCGTCAGTATTTAGTTCCGCTGCCTTTATAAATGATGCCGTACGCTGTTTCCATTCATCCGCACTAATCTGATTGGTAACGGATTTCCTGACATCACTTTTAATAAGATCGCTGTTTTCACTGATATATTTCAAAAGGTCTTCCGGTATCTCATCTATAAAGCGTGACTGCCTGTTATATGTCGTATTTCCAAAAAGGGTTCTGGATTTTGTAAAGGTAAGGAAAAGTTTTTCCCTTGCACGTGTAATGCCTACATAGCACAGCCTGCGTTCCTCCTCCATCTCGCTTTCTTCGCCTATTGACCGGTAGCTGGGAAAAACGCCTTCTTCCATTCCTGCGAGAAAAACTATTGGAAATTCAAGACCTTTTGCACTGTGCATAGTCATAAGAACAACCCTATCCTGTTCATCTGCCATAGTATCGACATCAGCAATAAGTGAAACATGCGCCAGAAAATCATTTAAACCGGGATCTTCTTCCTCGCTGTTTCGTACAAAGTCCAGCACAACGGACTGGAATTCCCGAATATTTTCTATTCTTGTTTTTGCTTCTATGGTATCTTCCTGTTCAAGCTCCTTAATAATTCCGCTTTGGTCTATTACCGATTTGATTAATTCCGTTAAATCAAGGTATTCAGCAAGCGACCTGAGTTTTACGAGCATATCGGTAAAACTTTTTATTTTAGCTGAAGCTCTTGTCAGCTCACTTAACTTGGAAGCCTCCAACAAAATTGAATAAATGCTGACACCGTTATCATATGCAAGCTGCTCCGCCCTGTCTAAAGTAACTTTGCCGATTCCCCTTCTTGGGACATTTACAATGCGTTTAAGACTTATATCATCATGTGGATTGTTAACTACTCTCAGGTATGCAATTATATCTTTTATTTCTTTCCTGTCATAGAACTTATGCGCACCTATAATTCTGTAAGGGATTCCCATCTTCATAAAAGAGTCTTCGAATACGCGGGATTGAGCATTAATACGGTATAACACCGCAAAATCACCGTAATTATTATCACCACGGGCAACAGCGTTCCGAACCATACCTGCCGTAAAATCCGCTTCATCCCTTTCGTCAAAAGCCTTATACACATACACCGGCTCACCAGTTAAGTTTTTTGTCCAGAGTAATTTCGGTTTCCTGCCGTAATTATTTTTTATAACATTATTTGCCGCGTCAAGAATCCTTTCGGTCGAACGGTAATTCTGCTCAAGCTTTATTACCCGGCAGCCATGAAAATGCTTTTCAAAATCAAGTATATTCTGCATATTTGCGCCCCGCCACCCATATATAGACTGATCATCGTCTCCGACAACGCAAATATTTCGATGCTTTTTTGCAAGCATTGATACAAGCATATATTGAGCAGTATTTGTATCCTGATATTCATCAACAAGGATATATTTGAATTTATCCTGATAATACGCAAGAACATCCGGATTTTTATCGAAAATCTTCAACGTATGCAGCAGAATGTCATCAAAGTCTAAGGCGTTGTTTGCCTTTAGTTTTTTCTGGTACAGCGTATAAATATCGGATATTTTCCTCATACGGAAATCGGAAGCGGCGTTAATTGAATACGCTTCCGGGGAAATAAGCTCATCCTTTGCCCTTCCTATATATGCAAGAACCTGTTTTGGGGGGAAATTTCTGTCGTTATACCCGAGTCTTTGAAGACAGTCTTTTATTAACGTTTCCTGATCACCGGTATCATATATGACAAAATCACGGTTAAAGCCGATCCTTTCAATCTCTCTTCTAAGAATGCGCACACAGCATGAGTGAAAGGTACCGCTCCATATGTCTAAAACCCTTGCTCCAATTAGTGCTTCAATGCGATCTCGCATTTCCCTTGCCGCCTTATTTGTAAATGTCAGCGACAATATACTCCACGGCGCAACGCCCTTTTCCTGTATGAGATATGCAATCCGGTGAGTGATCACCCGGGTTTTGCCTGAACCTGCGCCGGCTAAAACCAATATTGGCCCTTCTGTGTGCAAAACCGCTTCTTTTTGCTGTGGATTCAATCCTTCTAACAATTCCATAAAACCTCCAAAAAATTTAAAGGCGGCGGGTACTTGCTGCCAAATCTCTGCTCTGCCCGATATAATATCGGCCAAAATAAACATATAGTAATTATACAATTTAATAAGTACCATTGCAAACGTCTGTTCTTTTTTAAGGATTTGGATTTAATTAAGGCAGGGCATTTTCCGTCTCGTTTTATTTTAGTATGACTTTTTCATATCATGGGACAAAACCCTGGTATTTTAAGATTAGCGCAGCTACCCTCTTTTTCTAAGCTGCATTCCGCTATAGTTTCCTTTTATTTGTGCAATAGTACTTTTAACTTATTTTACGTCTGAATAGTATTTTTTTATGTGATCCTATTGTCAACTTATAATAAGAATTGGGTTGACAATGGGCAATTTTTATTTTATCCTTAGTTTTGGTTGGAAATTTGGACACGGATAAGACATGTTGGTTAATAATGGTCCAAACTTACCTGTTATTATTCTGTAGAGTGCAGTATCGGTTTATCTATATTTACTAATTTTGAAAGTGGGAATCGCATGCGTAAAACTGAAATAAGAAGCATTGTTCTGATCGCGCTTTTTGCAGCGCTCATGATTGTTGGGGCATATTTAAAAATCCCAAACCCCTTTTTTCCTGTTTATTTCACATTCCAAACTATTTTCAGCATCCTTGCCGGTCTTCTAATCGGCCCAAAAAACGGCGCCTTGTCAATGACACTGTATATGATAATGGGGCTTACAGGCCTGCCCGTATTTTCGACACCCGCAGGTATCCATTACATACTAAACCCAACTTTCGGTTATATATTGGGTTTTATTGCGGCGGCCTGGAGTGTCGGAAAAATCGGCGAATCATTCTCTGATTTCACAATTGGCACAGCTTTCCTTGCTTCATCGGCGGGTATTATGTCCGTCTACTTGTTGGGTACAGTGTATATGTATCTTCTGAATATCTTTTATACCGGAACTCCTATCGGATATCTCGCAATTCTATCTGGTATGGCGTTATGCTTTATAAAAGACTTGATTTTAATTATACCTGCTGCGTTATTGTCTGTCCGAATACGCAAACAGGTAGAAATTATGTGCTAAAGTTAGTATTTACTTTTGTGCTATGTAAAAACAGCGTTCTGTCGTTCGCGACGGTTTTTCGAATGTAAATGCGTTAAAAACATCCGTCAGATTAAGCCCTGAACCGCTAATAACATATTTTATTTCATTGTAAGACCATGCCCGCTGTTTCTGTTGTTCCTCAAGCCTCTTGTATAAATCCCCTGTTTGCCTTACAAAAAAGGTTAAGTCGAAATCGCATATTTTGTTTTCAGGGTTATACCTGTTTTGCCAAAGGTATGCTATATCATCCCTTATCTCATAAAAAAGGTTGTCAGCAAAGACATGCTCAAACTTATAAGGAGTATTCAAATCAAAAATGAAAAGCCCGCCGGGATTCAAATAATTCCCGGCAAGCCCAAAAACATCCCTCATAT
>JAAYBO010000205.1 GCA_012730095.1 Clostridiaceae bacterium | reverse complement strand
CGCCCAGCGTGTATATGATGGCAGGCCTTCAGGGTTCGGGAAAAACAACAACCGCCGCGAAACTGGCCAATTTCTTAAAAAAACGCGGTAAAAGGCCTATGCTTGCGGCTTGTGACTTATACCGCCCGGCCGCTGTAAAGCAGCTTCAGGTATTGGGAAAGCAGCTTGATGTTCCGGTGTTTGAAATGGGTACCGGTGCGGACCCTGTTGATGTAGCAAAAAAGGCTGTGGAAAACGCAAAAAAACTTGAAAATGACGTAGTTATTATTGATACGGCCGGTCGGCTGCATATCGATGAAGAGTTAATGCAGGAGCTTGTAACGCTGAAAAATAAAGTTAGACCCAACGAGATTCTTCTTGTCGTTGATTCAATGACTGGACAGGATGCAGTGAATGTTGCATCAAAGTTTAATGAAAGTTTGGGCATCGATGGTATTATACTGACTAAACTGGATGGAGACACCCGAGGCGGCGCGGCTTTATCAACAAAAGCAGTTACGGGTAAACCGATCAAGTTTACAGGTACCGGTGAAAAACTAAATGATCTTGAACCTTTTCATCCTGACAGAATGGCTTCAAGAATTCTTGGCATGGGCGATGTTCTAAGCCTCATCGAAAAAGCTCAAACAGCATTTGATGAGAAAAAAGCTTTGGAACTTGAAAAAAAGCTGCGTGCTCAGCAGTTTACGCTCGATGATTTTTTAGATCAGCTCCAGCAACTAAAAAACATGGGCTCTATAAATCAATTTCTTGGTATGATGCCCGGAATGAATGCTAAAGCTCTCAAAGATGTGCAGGTGGATGATAAGCAGATGGTATATTTGGAGGCCATTATCAGATCAATGACAAAACAGGAAAGATCAAATCCTTCAATTATCAATGCAAGCCGGCGCCGGCGCATAGCTGATGGAAGCGGTACATCAATACAGCAGGTTAACAGTCTGTTAAAACAGTTTGAATCGATGAAGAAAATGATGAAAATGTTTTCAAATCCAAACAAGCTGAAAGGAATGAGAGGGCTTGGGGGTTTTAAACTTCCATTTTAAATCAGTAACATATAATATTTGAAAGAAATGCCTGATGTTTAGGCAAGTAACAAATTTTATTTATGTTAATCGGGTCGAGCAGTGGCTTGTGTCACTGATTTTATACAATATTAATTGTGCAAGGGGTGAGTACATGGCGGTAAAAATGCGTTTAAAGAGGATAGGCAAAAAGAAGAAACCTTTCTACAGAATTGTGATTGCCGATGAAAGAGCTCCGCGTGACGGGAAATTTATTGATCAGGTAGGAACATATAATCCTCTTACCGATCCTTCGGAAATCAAATTTGATGAAGAGAAGGCAAAAGAGTGGCTGAAAAAAGGTGTTCAGCCAACCGATACGGTTAAAAAACTCTTAAAGATATCCGGTATTACCGAATGAATTCAATTACACGAGAAAATATGTATATGACGGAAACGGTACCGGTTTTCTGAAATGGAGGGTTTTCAATGAAGGAGCTATTGGAAAACATAGCAAGGTCGCTTGTGGATAATCCTGACGAAGTGTCTGTTAATGAGGTGGAAGGTGAAAAATTACTGATACTTGAATTAAGAGTTGCCGATGATGATATGGGAAAAGTAATAGGCAAACAGGGACGAATCGCGAAGGCTATCCGCACTGTTATGAAAGCAGCGGCCGTACGCAATGATAAAAGAATAGTTGTAGAAATAATTCAATGAGAAACAGAGCAGGCAGTCCTGCTCTTGTTTTTATAGGTGAATTGTAAAGTTTAAGTCTGGTGGACAAAGTAAAGTCTGTTTGTCAAAGTAATATCTACAAAAAAGAAGTTTGAATTAATAGCTTTTAGTATTTAGTTATTGACAAACAAGTTTTATGGTAATATAATGTAACTATACCACCACCCCCAGGGGGGAGGGGAGGAAGAAGCGAGGGGGGTTTTATGGAAAACCAGAACAAAATGACTGATCTTATTAATCTTCTAAAAACCGCCAGGGGACAAATTGATGCAATCATCGAAATGGTCCGTGACGGTAAATATTGTGCTGACATACTTGTTCAGCTTTCAGCCGTTCAAGGTATCATAAAAAAAAGCACAATAACCATACTTGAGAATCATATAGAAAAATGCATTTCTGAAACCATGGCAGATGTTAAGGATAGAGATAATAAAATTAAAGAAATTATTTTTGTTTTAAAAAACTTTTTGAAAATGTAATTATTAACACTTGTACTGCCGCTTGTATGATTGAAAACTGTTGTTTTGTAGCAACATAAAAAGGACAGATTTTTTGTCTTTAAATAAATATTTGGGCCCCATTTGTGGCTATTGGAAGGAGATGTATATAATGAGTGAAAAGGTATTAACTATTACGAAGGATAATTTTGAGAAAGAGGTACTGCAATCGGATGTACCCGTGCTTGTGGATTTTTGGGCGGCATGGTGCGGGCCGTGTAGAATGGTAGCGCCTATTGTCGACCAAATTGCAAATGAATACGCAGGAAAGGTTAAGGTTGGCAAAGTTAATGTTGACGATGAAAATGAGCTTGCTCAAAAGTTTCGTATTATGAGTATTCCAACGCTTATGGTATTTAAAAACGGAGAGCTTGCGGATAGTGTTTTAGGAGCAAGATCAAAAGAAGATTTATCAAAAATGCTTGAAGCCCATATTTAGTGCTGTCGCGTTCCGGTAGTTACGCGACTCTGGCTTCGCGGGGCAAGGCATTGCTGCTGCGTTTTGGCAGGTACGCAGCTTTGATTCGGGTGTTTTTGGTTACCCGGGCGACATGCTCCAACGCACTTCTACGATATGTGCTTTGGCGCTCAAGTAAACGAAACACCCGAAGCGGGACCCGCGGGAATAATGTTAATTGCTATAGTAATACTATGCAAACCCAGCCGTCTTTGACAAACATCGAAATAAGGCGATATAATTGTTCTAAATCTACTACAATATGGCATATGATGCGGAGGTTTTATTATGGGCTTTATTATAAAAAATATAACCGTTGTTTCTTATAATGACAATTTGGAAACAATTGAAAATGCCAATGTTGTAGTTAATGGTGAAAAAATCACGTATGTAGGAGCAGAAATGCCCGAATCATCCGGATACGATATAATCAACGGAGAAGGCAAGGCTTTATTGCCGGGTCTTGTAAATGCCCATACCCATATCCCAATGACTCTTTTAAGAAGCTATGCCGATGATATGGCCCTTCACACATGGCTTTATGAACACATTTTTAAAATTGAAGCAAAAATGAATGCTGAAGACATATACTGGGGTTCACAGTTAGCTATGCTGGAGATGATCGCCGGAGGGACCACATGTTTCGCCGACATGTATTATTTTGTGGACAGAATAGCCGAGGCTGCAGCACAGTCCGGCCTTAAAGCTTTACTGTCACGCGGGCTGATAAATGGCGCGGTTTTGGATGATTACTCCAACGATGAAAGGCTGTCCGAAGCTGTTGAACTTTTTAATAAATGGGACGGCGCAATGGACGGACGTATCAGGATCGCGTTTTCCCCTCATGCCGTTTATACGTGTTCCCCGCAGTATATAGCAGCGATTTGCGATGTTGCTCAAAAGCTTGGAGCATATATACACATACATGTTGATGAAACAGTTAAGGAGCATAACGACTGCTTGCAGCAGTATGGAAAGACCCCTGTAAAACACCTATATGATATTGGAGTGTTTGATGTTCCAACGATAGCGGCGCACTGTGTGCATGTTACCAATCGTGATATGGATAAAATGAAGCAGAAGAATGTGTCTTTTATCCATAACCCCGGCAGTAACCTGAAGCTTGCAAGCGGGATAGCACCAGTTCCCGACGCATTGGAAAAGGGGATTAATGTTGCACTTGGTACCGATGGCGCTTCAAGTAATAACAACCTTAACATGTGGGAAGAAATGAATCTTGCGGCTCTTATCCACAAGGGGAAAAGCCTTGACCCAATGGCTGTAAAAGCTGAAGAGGCATTCAAAATGGCAACGGTAAACGGTGCCGAGGCTCTGGGTTTTCATAAAACAGGGCGCATACTGGAAGGTTATTATGCGGATATGATTATTGTAGATATATCAAAGCCGCATTATCTTCCGCTCCATAAGCTTGCTTCAAATTTTGCTTACTCGGCCCAGGCCGCGGATGTTGAAACTGTCTTTGTTAACGGAAGAATACTTTACGACAAAGGAGATTACAAAACTCTTGATAAGGAAAAGATAATCTATAATGTTAACCGTGTCTGCAAAAGACTCTTCTGCTCTTAAAGCTGTTTTATACCCCGTCACTGAGCTGTAAAGCGCGATTAATTAGTTTCACCGCTGCTCTCAGGTTTTTCCGGATCAACAATCACGGTGTTGTAATTTGTATAAATAACCATTCCGGGTTTTGCACCCGTTGGTTTTCTTACGTATTTTATTCTGGTATAATCTACCTCAACCCTTGTTGTGTTGCGTGCCTTGCTGAACCATGCTGCCAATCTTGCCGCTTCTAACAGCGAGGCATCGGGAATCGGCTCCGGGATGCGTGCAATAACATGCGAACCGGGTATATTTTTTGTATGCAGCCACATATCAGTAGTTTTGGCTCGTTTAAGAGTTAGTTCGTCATTTTGCATATTGTTTCTGCCAACCCATATGGGGTATCCCTCACTTGATATGAATTTCAGAGGTAACGATTGAGCAGCGGATTTTCTTCGGCTGTTTGTTTTATGAATATATCCCTGGGTGCGAAGTTCTTCGCGAATTTGTTCTATAATGTCGGCAGAATCGGCGTTTTCAATACTGTACAGGACATTTTCAAGGTATTCCAGTTCCGTTTTTGCAAGCTTGAGCTGTTCGGCAGCGAAAGAGCGTGATATTTTTGCCTTCGTGTACTTTTTAAAATACCACTGCGCATTTTCCTGCGGAGTTCGATTTTCATCCAATTTTATTTCAACATATGTTTGTTCAGGTTCATAGTAGTTTAGAAGCGAACATTTTTCCATTCCCTTGGAAAGGTTATGGATATTAGCCGTTATCAACTCACCGTACAAACGGTATATTTCAGGATTGGAGTTCTTTTCCAGAGTGCTTATATGGATTTGTATTTTCTTTTCGCATCTTTCAATATTCTGACGCACAATCCGGTTCAAATCACTTGCTTTTTTTTTGATACTGTTTTTTATTTCCCTGACCCTGTAAAATTTATCTATTGCATTACTAATGGACGGAAAGCTTTCAAAAGATCCGTAATGAGTAAGGCTGACGGCATGAAAATCAACAGGCTTTCCCGTTTTTTCATCATACACCACACAGGGTGAATAATTGCTCTGTTCCCACGAATCTACCATTTGTGTCATGATTTTCGCCGCATCAGGCAGTTTAGTCCGGTTAACCGACGCTAAACCGAGGTCGGGATCAATACCGGCACGGTGGCATATTTCACGGCATAAGACAGGACTGAAGCCAAGTATTGATGATAGTAATATTTTATCAAAAGTCCGATCTGTCTCCGATACCGAGCTTATAAATTCTCCAAAATCAATTTTCGACGGTATGAATTTTTCCTGGGCCGGCGGCGGAATGTACTGCCTAACAGGCATTACTTCGCGTACACGGCTCATACCGTGATCTACATGTTTTATAGCGTCTATAATCTTTCCAGTCGGATTTAGAAGTATAATGTTGCTGTGACGGCCCATAATTTCTATTACAAGCTTTTTTATGCTTTTGTCACCAAGCTCGTCTATTGCTTCAATATTAATTGTAATGATTCTCTCGTAATCATGGGATTGAACATTAACCACCCTGGCGCCTGAAAGATGCTTCCTTAAAAGCATGCAGAACATGGGTGGGGAAGCAGGGTTTTCGAAATCCATTTCCGTAAGGTGAATTCGCGCCGAATTCGCATTCGAGCTTATAAAAAGCTTTACGTTGTGTTTACCGGTACGTATATGAAATATCAGACTGTCTTTTTCAGGCTGATATATCCTGTAAATGCGTCCGCCCGATATACTCGTATTCAATTCATCGGCTACCGCCTTTGTAACAACTCCGTCAAATGGCAATAATTTTACACTTCCTTTTCCGCGAAATAAAACGAGGCTTCACATTTCCAATGCCTCGAAAGGTTGTATTATCCGCTGTTTATTTTAACACATATTATATTCCTGGGAAATACCGAATACTGTTCACACAATAATTTTATAGAGCTGTTATGCAATAACGGAAACAAGGACAGCCCACAAATAACGCTGATAAACAGCAGGTGATTAGCGGGTCGAGGCATTGCTGCCGCGTTCCAGTTGGTACGCGGCTCTGATTCGGGTGTTTTCGGTTACGCAGGGCGGCATGCTCCAACGCCACGCTGCTAACAGGAAACAGTGGCGCGGGTAAATGCTATAAAATTATTATTTGTCTGAACAGGAACGCTTAAAGTAATAAATGTTACAGTTTTATTAATTTTATTTTACAAAATGGTATTAACGTGTTATAATAAATAACGCACCGCAAAAATTGTTTATTATTTTATTTTAAACATTAATGTCAAAAGAGATACAGAAATAGATTACCACTTCGCTAATGACTCATAATACAGTTTTGGAGGGAGAAATTAGCAATGTTATTGAAAAAAAGATCTTTTGCTATCAGCATATTGATAATATCCGTTCTGTTGTTTGTAATGATGAATTTTACTACTTTTTTTAAATAAAAAAAGAGAGATATTTTTTGGAGGAGGGGCAGCTGCCCTTTTTTTTTGCCTATTATGACTATTATTCCGGGAAATATGAAGGATTGAATGATAAAAAAAAACATGATATATTTAATCTAACATTAAGAAAAGATTTTATGTCGGGGGTTACATATGCAGCAAAACGGATATCGGTCATCGCGAAAAAGAAGTACCGGAACCGAAAAGATTCCTCTGATAATGCTGCTGGTTTTACTGGCTTGTATCATTGGCTCGGATTGGTTTTTTAAGCTTGGGCTTAATTGGGTGGATTATACTATTATCGGGATAATTTTTCTCAGTGCATTTATCGGGTATGTTAAAGGGCTTATCAGTGCATTGTTCAGTTTGGTTGGTTATGTTGCCGCTGTTGTTTGCGCAGTGCTATTTTCCGAACAAGTCGCGCTTTTTATTATGAAAAACACCAGGATTACCGAATCAATTACCGAAAGCCTGAAGAATCTATATTCCGGCATTAGTATCCCTGCATTCAACCAATCGCTTGATTTATCCGCATTTAAAAACAACAGTCAAATATTTGAACAAATTCCTGAACTGCAAAAATTTTTACAGGAGAATTCAATGCTCGGGCAGTTGTTCGAAAATGTCAATCCTTTAGCGTCCG
Organism: Clostridiaceae bacterium; assembly: GCA_012730095.1. Lineage (GTDB taxonomy): Bacteria > Bacillota > Clostridia > DSM-8532 > DSM-8532 > DTU069. The sequence goes on along the minus strand of JAAYBO010000205.1, from coordinate 49 downwards.
CCTCCGACGCGATAAGCAATGTTCTTACATCTATAACTGATGTCCTCGT
>JAAYBO010000204.1 GCA_012730095.1 Clostridiaceae bacterium | reverse complement strand
GACCTCTACGCAAAAATATACACGAACCCAAAGCGTGCTGTCGTTATGTGCTTTGTCGCACAAGGAAACGAAACACCCGAAGCAGGACCCGCGGGAATAGTGTTCATACACTGCTCATGAACTATTGTACAATAACGTCAACAAAGAGCTTCATTTGCAAGAGCTGTACAGTTCAGCTCGGGCAAGTCGAAACTCGCAAAAATGCTTTGAAAAATTTTTGTAGGAAGCATTTTTGCTCAAACAGTCGACTTGCTTATCCTCGCTCTGACTGTACATCTCTAAGCTGCATTTTCGCTATAGTTTCCTTTTATTGTACAATAGTTCCTCCAAGTAGCCCGCTAATTAATACTGAAAACATAGCGGGTGATTCGGGGTGTTTTCGGTGACAACGGGCGACATACTGCAACGTCTCGCTGCCAATAGGAAACTTGTGAGCGGGTTAATGAGCGACCCGGGATATGGAGACCCCTGTGGAAATTTTGGCTGAAATTAATTGTGGTATTCAGTTCATTATGTTAAAATAACTGAGGTTAATTCATTTGCATGTTTATTATCGAAGGGGATAGTTTATGCCAAAAAGGACCGATATAAAAAAGATACTTATAATAGGTTCCGGACCTATCATAATAGGGCAGGCTTGTGAATTTGATTATTCGGGCACCCAAGCATGCAAAGCCCTTAAAAAACTTGGGTATAATATTGTTCTCGTTAATTCAAATCCGGCTACGATTATGACTGATCCTGCCATGGCTGACGCAACTTATATCGAACCATTGAATATTGAAAGCCTTACACGGATTATTGAAAAGGAAAGACCTGACGCGCTGCTTCCAAATCTGGGCGGCCAGTCCGCTTTAAATCTTTGCTCTGAATTATCAAAGGCGGGAATTTTAAATAAATACGGGGTTTGCGTTATAGGGGTTCAGCCTGAAGCAATTGAACGGGGAGAAGACAGGATTGCCTTTAAAGAAACAATGAAAAACCTTGGAATCGATATGCCGCGCAGCAGTCCGGCGCACAGTGTTGACGAGGCTGAAAGAATCGCTGTCGAATTAGGTTTCCCGGTAGTTGTCCGTCCGTCATATACAATGGGAGGTACCGGCGGCGGTCTTGTATATAATATCGAGGAATTGCGTGTTGTGACAAACCGTGGTATTTCGGCAAGCCCTATCGGTCAAGTTCTTATAGAGGAATCGGTGCTCGGCTGGGAAGAGCTTGAGCTTGAAGTTGTCCGTGATTCGAAGAACCAAATGATAACCGTCTGCTTTATTGAAAATATCGATCCAATGGGAATTCACACCGGTGATTCTTTTTGTGCCGCGCCAATGCTTACTATCAGCAAAGAGCTTCAAAGACGTTTACAGGACTACGCTTATAGAATTGTAGAATCAATACAGGTTATAGGGGGAACAAACGTACAATTTGCTCACGATCCTAAAACCGATCGGGTTGTTATTATCGAAATAAACCCGAGAACTTCGCGCTCATCCGCGCTTGCTTCAAAGGCTACAGGATTCCCGATAGCTTATATTTCCTCAATGCTGGCTGTCGGTTTTACACTGGACGAAATTCCGTACTGGCGCGATGGAACACTGGATAAATACACCCCTTCAGGTGACTACGTTGTAATAAAGTTCCCCAGATGGGCTTTTGAAAAATTCAAAGGCTCTAAAGACAGGCTTGGAACCCAAATGCTCGCTGTCGGAGAGGTTATGAGCATAGGGAAAACATATAAGGAAGCGTTTCATAAAGCCGTCCGCTCCCTTGAAATCGGGCGCTATGGGCTGGGCTTTGCCAAAAATTTTAACAACTTACCAATAAACGAGCTTCTTGAACTTCTTGTTGAGCCATCAAGCGAACGTCAATTCATTATGTACGAAGCCCTCAGAAAAAAAGTAAGCATTGACGAACTTCATCGCTTAACCGGCATCAAACCCTGGTTTATCCAGCAAATGAAAGAGCTTGTAGAACTTGAGGAAGAAATATTAAAATACGATTATTCCTCTTTGCCGGACGAACTGCTTATTCAAGCCAAAAAAGACGGTTTTGCCGATAAATATCTTGCTATGCTTTTAAAGACAACAGAAGAAAAAATCAGAAACCGGCGCATAAAATTAGGAGTTGCAGAACAGTGGGAATCTATTCCGGTCAGCGGTGTTGAAAATGCCTGCTATTATTTTTCATCATACAATAAGGTTAAAAAGGATACAGTTAATATATCCGGGAAACAAAAAGTGATGATTTTAGGCGGAGGGCCAAACCGTATAGGACAGGGCATAGAATTTGATTATTGCTGTGTTCACGCCGCATTTACGCTCAGGGATACAGGATATGAAACAATTATGGTAAATTGCAACCCGGAGACGGTGTCAACCGATTATGATACGTCCGACAGGCTTTATTTCGAACCTCTTACCGTTGAAGATGTCTTAAGCATATATAACAAAGAAAATCCATTGGGTATAATTATACAGTTCGGCGGTCAGACACCTCTTAACATAGCCGGCGAACTTTCGAAAGCAGGAGTAAAAATTTTAGGAACATCACCTGAAACTGTGGATTTTGCGGAAGATCGCGACATGTTCCGGAACTTGATGGATAAATTAGGCATTCCAATGCCCGAATCGGGAATGGCAAGCACGCTTGACGATGCGAAATCAATTGCGGAAAAAATCGGGTATCCTTTGATGATAAGGCCGTCTTATGTGCTTGGCGGCCGGGGAATGGAGATTATTTACGATGAAGAAATGCTTAAAACATATGTGGAAGCTGCTTCAGGTGTAACACCCGACCGTCCGCTTTTAATTGACAAATTCCTTGAAAACGCTGTTGAAGCGGAAGCGGACGCTATTTCCGACGGGAAAGATACTTTTGTTCCTGCAGTCATGGAACATATTGAGCTGGCAGGCATACATTCGGGTGATTCCGCCTGCGTTATTCCGCCAATTACAATAAAAGACGAGCATATACGCACAATCTGTGAATATACAAAAAAAATAGCCAACGAATTGAAGGTTGTAGGGCTAATGAATATCCAATACGCGATAGCGGACAACCGGGTATATGTCCTTGAAGCCAACCCGCGTGCTTCCCGTACGGTACCACTGGTTTCAAAGGTATGCGGTATATCGATGGCAAGAATGGCTACCGAAGTTATACTATTATCTATTTCAGGCAAAAAAACACCGATATCCGGGTTTAAGCATAAAAAGATATCACATTTCGGTGTAAAGGAAGCCGTATTTCCATTTAATATGTTTCATGAGGTGGACCCGATACTTGGACCGGAAATGCGTTCAACCGGAGAAGTGCTTGGAATGGCTAACTCTTTCGGACTGGCGTTTTTTAAAGCGCAGGAAGCCACACAGGCTGCGCTGCCTGTTTCAGGTACGGTATTAATGAGTATTGCCGAAAAGGACAAGCCAAAGTTGATTGAAATTGCTAAAATATTTATAGAACTTGGGTTTACAATAAAAGCTACCGAAGGTACGCAAAAATTTCTATTAGATAATGGTATACATTCCGAACCGGTAAAAAAGCTTTTTGAAGGCCGCCCAAACATCATCGACAGCATACTTAACAAGGAGATACAGCTTATTGTCAATACTCCTATAGGAAAGCAAAGCCAGTATGATGATTCATATATACGTAAAGCCGCAATAAAATACAGGATACCATATATAACCACGATAACAGCAGCCCTTGCAAGTGTTAAAGGTATTGCCGCGTATAAAGCAAACCGGTTTAAACAGGATTCACTTAAGTCTTTGCAGGAATACCACGGCTGCGGCGACCGGCAGGAAAATAAAGGAGAGTGATTACCCGTGGGGGGTCTATTCGGAGTAGTATCAAATAATGACTGTATTATGGATTTGTATTTTGGTACGGATTATCATTCGCACCTGGGAACAAGCCGCGGCGGTATGGCGGTTTGGACCGGCAAATCCTTCACATCATCAATACACAATATTGAAAATATCCAATTTCGCGCTAAATTTGAGCCGGATATGTCGGATATGCATGGGAACATGGGTATAGGATGCATAAGCGATACCGAGGCGCAGCCGTTAACGGTCTGCTCCCATCTTGGTCATTACGCGATATCCACGGTCGGACGCATAAATAATATTAAAGAGCTTGTTGAAAAATGCCTTGAAAAGAATTTTATTCATTTTCTTGAGATGAGTAAAGGACAAATAAATCCCACAGAAGTTGTATCCGCACTTATTGATCAGGAAAAAACAATTAAGGATGGAATTCTTAATGCACAACAGGAAATTTCAGGGTCCTGTACTATGCTGGTTCTTACTAAAGAAGGGATTTACGCGTCCAGGGACAGGTTAGGCAGGACCCCTTTAATAATTGGGGAAAAAGACGGAGCATATTGTGTGTCATTTGAGTCCTGCGCATTTTCAAACCTTGGCTACAAACAAAAATATGAACTCGGACCGGGAGAAATTGTATTAATAACTACCGATGGGATTGAAACAATCTCTCCACCGCGAGATAAAATGAAAATATGTTCTTTTTTATGGGTTTATTACGGCTATCCTTCCTCTTCTTATGAAGGTGTTAATGTTGAGGTTATGCGTAACCGCAATGGCGCATTCCTTGCCAGAAACGACGATGTTGAAATTGATCTTGTTGCCGGTATTCCCGATTCCGGTGTTGCTCATGCAATAGGATATTCGAATGAAGCAAAAATACCGTTCGGCAGGCCATTTGTTAAATATACCCCCACATGGTCAAGAAGCTATTTGCCGCAGAGCCAGGAAATAAGAAACCTTGTTGCAAGGATGAAACTCATGCCTGTTATCGACCTTATAAAAGACAAGAGACTTTTATTCTGCGATGACTCCATTGTACGCGGCACACAGATGAGCGAAACGGTTGATTTGCTGTACAATTTCAATGCTAAAGAGGTACATGTCCGTTCAGCCTGTCCTCCGCTATTGTATGGCTGCAAATACTTAAACTTTTCAAGATCCAGATCAGAACTGGATCTTGCAGCGCGCCGTGCCATTCATCATATGGAAGGAAGCAGTGAGGCCTCCCTTGATGAGTACAGTAATCCTGAAAGTGAAAAATACTGTCGCATGATTGATTGCATAAGAAAGAAACTGAATTTTACTACGCTTAGATATCAAAATCTGCCTGATATGCTCGATGCAATAGGCCTTCCGCATGAAAACCTGTGCACATACTGCTGGAACGGTAAGGAGTAGGAATATAAATCGTAACAAGAATTATTCAGATAAGAAAAAATTCGAATCAGAAAGATCTGTTGCCTATTGCAGTTAGGCTGCGGTTTACTGCCTCAACAACAAACGAATCGGGAGAGGATTCAAAAACAGGCATTCCCGACATTTCCATAATGGAAAAGGTACGCCTTTGATCATCGATCAATTTAATAGCGGCGCTTTTAATAAACGCGTCATCCGGTTTAATGATCTTTTTTGCTGCTTCATTTATCAACGCAGGATTAGATATTGTTAATACAATAACTTTATGGCCTGGAGCATAGCTTTGCCAAGACATAACAATTTCACGGGCATGCTCAATACCTGCAGGGTTTGTAAATAAAAGCACAAGACTTCTGCGGTTTTGCGTTCTCTGCAATGTCGAAAACGCTTCATCGTAATCCGAAGCAACTTCATGAGCTTCAATATTATACATACTGTCAGCTAATTTTTGGAAATGCCGCATTCCTTTCCCCGTTTTTACTACGCGATGAATCTTGTTATCAAACGCAATCAGACCAATATTATCTCCGCGGTATAAAATTGTCTCGGCAACTAAAAAAGCAGTATTAACCGCGTAATCAAGCCTTGAAATGCCGCCAATTTCCTCCGCCATCACCCGGCCTGTGTCAATCATTAAGTATACGTACTGGTTGCGCTCAGGCTCGTATTGGTTTACAAAGAGTCGGCCTTCCCTGGCTGTGACATTCCAGTTTATATGTCTGTAATCATCGGCTGGAGTGTAATCCCGTATGCTTTCAAATTCGGTGCCTATCCCAAGCCTGCGGATTTTTTGGAGCCCGGCCGTCAGTTTCTTTCTGCTTGCAATTATAAGGTTTTTATTCCGCATATCTTCTAAATTTGGATATACCCTAACCTTTCTAACAGCGTTAAATGCTTTTGTTTTAACACATAATCCAAGAACTCCGGTATAACGCAAATGAAGATCCAAAAAAGTGTACTCTCCTCTTTTTCTGGGCTTAACCTTATATAGAACGGTCTTTGACTCCTCCGCGTCCGCCTTAAACGCTATTATTTCTCTATCGGCTTCAAAACTTTCGGGTATGCTGTCCCTTATGCTTATTGTTAATGAAGTTTTTGCCGGGTTATTAACAATAAGATAAACATCGTTCCATACATTAAGGGAGAGCTTTTTTTCTGTTTCCCTTCTGATCTCAAATTCCTGCGGCGCGGGAGTTATCGAATAATCAATAACGAAAAAGATCACTATCAGTAAATTATACGCCAGAATGGGAAAGGCTCCGACTCCGGGTATAAGTGACAATAAAGCGAACGCCGTTCCGGCCAGAACAAGAATTATAAATCTTTTACCAAAAAACATACTCTATTCCCCATTCTACCTTGGAATCTCGACGGTCTTTATTATACCTGACAGGATGTCGTCAACAGTTACATTGTCAAGCTGCGCTTCAGGTCTTACAATAATCCGGTGCCTGATAACAGGATGGATTACCTCTACTACATCTTCCGGTATTACATAATCTCTTCCGTCAAAAGCAGCCAGCGTTTTTGCGCATTTCATAAGGTCTATCGAAGCTCGTGAGCTTGCCCCGAGCAATACCGCGGGCGTGTTCCTTGTGGCAAAAATAATCGAGGTTATATATCTAATTATCTCTTCACTAACTTTAACCTTGACAATTTCATCTCTTGCCGCCTTCCATTCGTCAGGGTTTATAACAGCCATAGCCCGTTCCGGAGACAAAGCACCGCCTGCGTTATTAACCCTGTAAAGAAGTTCTTCTTCCCTTTCAGGAGGAAGATGATTCACTTCTAATTTCATCAGAAAACGATCCAACTGCGCTTCGGGAAGCGGGTATGTCCCTTCAAATTCAATTGGATTCATAGTTGCAATGACCAAAAATGGTTCGTCGAGCAAGTATGTTTCACCGTCAATTGTAACACTTCTTTCTTCCATACACTCCAAGAGAGCCGATTGTGTTTTTGGCGTAGCCCTGTTAATTTCATCAGCTAAAAGAATATTGGTAAAAACCGGGCCCTTTTTCATATAAAAGCTGCTGTTTTTTACATCAAACACCATCGTTCCCGTAACATCGGACGGCATAAGATCAGGTGTGAACTGAATCCTGGAGAACCGTACATCAAGAGCCTTTGCAAGAGTTCTTGCAGTCAGTGTCTTTCCAAGCCCCGGAAAACCTTCCATCAAAACATGTCCGCCGGTAAAAAGCGCAGCGGCAAGATGAGAAAGAAACTGTTCCTGTCCAACAATTACTTTTTTTAGTTCGTCCATCAGTTCGGTATATTTTTTCTTTACAAACATAAGGTCTAATTCCATATCTTTTTCATTCCTTTCTTTATCTCTTCTTCAATTTTATCCAGATCACGCATAATGTTAATTAATTGTTTTCTGCTTCGATACCCGCCTTCAATATATCTTTCACATGCGGCCAGCGTTTGCATCGCCTTGTATTGCAGAGGTCCGGGTACTGTAAGAAACCGTCCGTATTTTTGCCTGAAATACCCATAATAGTTCGAAAGCATTAGGGGATATGATCTCATCCGGGCATAAAGGTTTGACAAGGCAAGCAGGACTTCATTCTCCGGACGCTTGTTCCAGTAATCTTCAAGATTATCACGCCCAAAAGGTTTCCATCCTTTCACAACCGCAAGAATAAGCGTGATAACAAGTTGAATTAAAGCCAGTTGGCCTGCAGTTCCAATCAATTCCCAAACACCCGGAGCCGGTTTTTGAATATAGTGATAATACTCGTTAAAATAAACATCTCTTATGCCAGCCCGTTCCAAAGCCCCGATAAAGGCTATCCCCGCGTCGGAATTTCCAAGGTTTGTGTTTAAAAAATAATCCTCCTGACCCATGACGCAGACCTTGCCTTCTCCGACACCATACCAAGTTACCGTTATGTTTCCGATATTTGAAACCTCATGCCATTCCTTCATTTCACTGATCGTATCAAAAATCCAAAGTGATCTCGCCGTTCCCCTTTCAGGTATAAGAATAAGCGTATTACCATTTAAAAGCCATTGTTTTATACCAAGCTGTTCTTCGTCTTCATTAAACAGTGCAATGTCCGGTCTGTATGCTACAATTAACTTTTCATTCGATATAAACTTAGCGGGATAATGAAAACGCTTCGGTGAATATCCCATTTCCTTTGAAAGAAGGTATATTGCTTTAATTCCATATTCTCCGGCGTTATATGTGCTATAGTCAGGATAACTTTTCTTGTATAACGTTACCGAATATAAAACAAGTCCGGCCGAAAAAATCATGAAAGCAATAAGGATGAATCTGACAACGCCTTTTATTTTCTTTGCCATTTCTCATCCTCCTCAAGGCTTTTGAAAAAATCAAGCCATACATTTATTTGATTTTCGCTAATAGCCCGTCCTCCATAACAGCAGGCATTAAACAGCAGCGAAAACTCATACATTTGATCAGCTAATTTATTGTCCGCAGCGTTTATCTCCCTTATATATGCCCGATTTGTTTTCCACTTCTCAATATAAATAATTTTACTTTTATGGAACTTCAGCAAAACGCAAATAAAAAGGTAACGGAAAGCATTTGTATAATCCTTTTTTGCTAAAAGCTCTTTAACCCTTTCAAAAGCAAGGTCGGGGTTATCAAGAAAATCAGACGCTTTTGGGTCCGAAGGCTTAAGTCTTTTCGTTCTGGCCTTAAAGTATAATCTTCTTATTACCGCCCTGATTAAAATAAATACAATAACAACAGCAATTACTATTAATGAGATTTTTAAAACGTTTTGAGCCCATGCGGGAATAAAATCTGTTTCGATACTAAATTCCTTTTTTGGTTTTCCGGTTTTAAATAAAATACTTTCAATCCACTCTTTTATGCTTTCCCACAACCGGTTTATCATATCGGACACCGGATTTTTTTCATTGGGCTTTTGGAACTCGCGTCTTGACAGAATTTCATTTATTTTTTCCTTAATAAATTTTACGCTTTGTTCATCATTAAACATCAGTACCCTCCGCTGTCCAACGCTGCGCTTTGTCAAAATTATCCTTAATTATTTTCCATAAAGAAACCTCAATATCCAGACCTTCACGTCTTACTCTAAGGGTAATATAAAGTGCTGTCATGATACATACAAAAAGAGGTTGGAGTATTGCGGCAATAAGCTGTGAAACAACAGCACCAACCTGCCAAAGAGTTACGTCAATACTGCCTGTTACCGAGCTAACAAAAAATACAATTAAATTTATAATGCCAGGAAAAAATGCAACAAGAACGGTTCCAGCAATATACGACGGACCGATTAAAAAAAAGCCCTTCTTCCCAAGGTTGCCGCATCTGCCTATGCTTTGGCCGGCTTTTTTATTTTCTATGCATACGGCAGGCAGAAACATCCAATACATACCGCCAAAGTAGCCCACCGCCAAAATAATAAAAACAAAACCCAAAATAAGAATTATAGCCGCGAAAATAATCGCAACAATTCTCGACCATTGCAGTGACGCTACCGAGAAAAGCCCAAAAAGGGAAAAAGTCCCGACGAAAATTCCGATTAATATAATCAGGTACAGGGCAATTGCAATGACAAACATAATCATGCCATATAAAATCTTTCCCGCGACAAGCGTGCCAAATTGCCTGAAACATTCGCGAACAACTTGTCCTACTGTCTTTTCTTTCTTTAAAACAACATCCGCATACAGTATTTTTATAATCGAGCCGTCCATAACATTATTCAGTGTAACCCAATAAATTATAAAAACAAAAAGGCTTCCAAAAATCATCGCATAAAGCGTTAACATTGAAGAAATCAATTCCGACGGTTCTATCATAATACTTTCGGGTGTATTAAAAAAATTAAGGTAACTGTCTGTAAAAACAGGATTTATTATTGTATATAAAACTACGAAAGGAAGGTAAAACATAAGATCCAGCAGAAAAATCTTCCGGAAATGCTTCTTATATAAAAAAAATCCATAATCAATAATATCGGTAAACCTTGCATTGCGCAGCGGCCTTAATGTTTCCATATATCCTCCGAAATGATTTTGGGTATCATATTATCTGTGACTAATAATATAATAACAAGCAAGATCTGTCAATTTGCATATGCAAAAACAGCCGAAGCAGGACCCGCGGAAATAGTGTTCGAAAATTACCCTACAAACTATTGTACAATAGTTCCTCCAAGTAGCCCCGCTAATTAATACCAAATAAACAGCGGGTGATTCGGGTGTTTTCGGTTACGCAGGGCGACATGCTCCAGCGCCCTGCTGCGT
>JAAYBO010000203.1 GCA_012730095.1 Clostridiaceae bacterium | reverse complement strand
GTTTATAGGAGTATGCGGAAACCCTTCAAGAAAATAATGTCAAGGGAACGGTTCTTATTACAACTTTCAACAAGGAGAATGAGTGTGTCGAAAGAACTGTCCCCTTGACAGCTTCTAATTTTTGGATAAGAATAATTGACAGACAATCTGATAAAATATATAATAAAGCAAAAATAAATATTTTATAAGCGCTGATGAGAAGAAGTAAGAATGGTTTAGTTTCTACAGAGAGTTCCCGTATGCATGGGCGGACAGCCCGGCGGGTGAGAGGGGCAGAAAACGCCGTTCCGAATACATCTTTGAGCTTCACACCGAAAGGGTAAGCCCGAGTAGGCTGATGACGGAAACCTGCACACGTTATAGTGCTAAAGGATAGCGTGCTTTGTTTGCATTAGTCCTTGATAAGGTGAACACTTAAAAGTGTTTATAAATTGAGGTGGTACCACGGGAATAATACTCTCGTCCTCTGAAGTTATTCAGACGGCGGGAGTTTTTTATTTAATAATATCGAAAGGAGAAATTAATATGGTTTCAGTCGATGAACAAATTAAGATTATTGCGAAGGGAGCGGATGAGATTATCAATCTTGACGATCTACGTGGAAAACTGGAAAGATCGCAAAATAACTGTACCCCTCTTATAGTAAAGCTTGGGCTTGACCCGACAGCTCCCGATATTCACCTTGGTCATACGGTTGTACTTAGGAAAATAAAACAGTTACAGGATTTGGGACATAAGGCTGTAATAATCATCGGTGATTTTACGGGGATGATTGGAGATCCGACAGGAAGATCAAAAACAAGGACTCAATTAACGCGTGAAGAAGTTATGGACAATGCGGTGACATATAAAGAACAAATTTTTAAAATCATTGATGAGAAAAAAACCGAGGTGCGGTTTAATAGTGAATGGCTTTCAAAGCTTAACTTTGGAGAGGTTATAAAATTGGCGTCGAACTGTACGGTTGCAAAAATGCTTGAAAGAGAGGATTTTAAAAACCGGTTTCAGGAAAATGAAAGCATAGGAGTTCATGAGTTTTTATACCCGTTGATGCAGGGATATGATTCAATAGTGGTACAGGCGGATATAGAACTTGGAGGTACAGAGCAGAGATTCAATATTCTTATGGGGAGAAGTCTTCAGAAAAACTACGGACAGGAAAGCCAGGTCGCAATATTTATGCCAATACTTGAAGGAACCGACGGTATAGAAAAAATGAGTAAAAGCCTGGGAAATTATATTGGAATTAATGAGGAACCGAACGATATATATGGAAAGGTTATGTCAATTCCCGACAGCTTAATTATAAGATATTTTGAACTTGCAACTGACGTATCACCGGATGATCTGGCACAGATGAAGGTATTATTGGAATCAGGCCGCGTCAATCCGCGGGATTTAAAGATGAAACTTGCAAAAGAAATAACCTCTTTATATCATGGAAGCAAGTCGGCTGATACGGCGGAAGAACACTTTAGAATGGTGTTTCAAAGACATGAAATGCCGCAAGACATACCGGAATATGAGCTCCCGAAATGTATGACCGATGACACAGGGGTTGATGCGGTAGACCTTTTGGTGAAACTCGGTTTTTCGAAAAGCAACAGTGAAGCCAGAAGGCTGATTTTACAAGGCGGGCTGAAAGTCAACGGCAATAAAATCGATACCTTCAGGATTCCGCATCTATGCGACGGCGATGTTATCCGGGCAGGCAGGCTCAATTTTGTTAGGATCAGAATAAAGAGCTGAAAGGAGGAAAATTTTCAGTAAAAACCTTTGATTTTGCTATCCGGTAGTCATATAATGGAAATGTGCGTGGAAGCAAATCCCTGTTTATTAATAATATCTCTGGGGTGTTTTAAATGAAGAAAATGTCATGCATAATTTTGATTATAGCTGCTTTATTTCTTATTTCAGGCTGTGTTTCAGTAAAAGAAACAGACGCAGAAAGCAAACATGATCCGGCAAAGCTTATCGGTACCTGGCGCGTGGATGAAGTGGGTATTGGAGATGAATATTATATTTTCACGGAGGACGGATTATGTTATTGGGGTGAAAGGCCCGATAAAAATGACATGAAAAAATATAACTATACTGCCGAGCCTATGTATCTTGAAATAGATAAAGGCACTTATAGTGAATCGTATACTTTCAGGTTTGAAAGCGACGATATTTTTTATCTGGGGATGCCTCAAATTGAATGGAAATACATACGGGTTAAGGATGAATAGCAACTATTCCCATACTATATCCCCGTTCTTGTTTATATATACGAATTTTGCGATATTATCAACCATCAATGCGACCCTTGCCAGCTCTCCGACAAACCCCGTGCTCCACTCTGAAATAAAAGTGTAGCCTCCGCCGTCCTCATAAATCAGGTTTTCACCGGTTATGAAATCGCCGGTTTTGTTTATCAGTGCATAACCGCCTGTATTTTCGTAATCATCATTTCCCGGCATTCTGACAAACGCAAATCCGTTTTGAAAAGATGAAGCATGCGCAAATTTAGGTTCTATTATATAGTTTCCATTCAGATCAATATAACCGTAAAGACCGTCAACTATAACCAAAGCTATTCCGTCATTGAATCGTCCGGCAAAATAAAATTTAGGTTCGATAACAAAATCTCCGTCTGTGTTGATATATCCAAATTTATCATCAATACAAACGGCGGCCAACCCATTGCTAAATCCCTGATAAAGATATGTGCCATCGATGTTATGCTCAAACATAAAAGGAATGACAAGGTTTCCATTTTTATCGATAAATCCATGCTTATCATTTTCATTTGCGACAGCGGCAAGGCCTTCGGAGAAGTCATAGGCCATAAAGTATTCGGGTTGTATAACAATATTACCGTTTGTATCTACATATCCAAAATTAAAATCCTTTTCAAAAACGGCAAGACCATCGTGAAAGTCTCCGGTATTGTTATTGAAATAATCGTTATAAAAAGCTACGCCATCTTTATAAATAAAACCGTGCCTTATAGTACCCGCATCATGCTGAACAATGTGAGCCAGGCCTTCGCTGAAGTTTCCGATGTAATCATACTGCGGCTTTATAACAGAATTACCATCCAAATCAATTAGCCCATACTGGTTATTTAAACTTACTACCGCTATCCCATCGGTAAAGAAACCCGCGTAATTATAGATAAAATCGATAATAATCTCACCTTTTGAATTTATATATCCCCATTTATCCTCATTGTTCTTAACAGGATAAAGATAAGGTTTTTCCTTTGTGTTACTGTTTATGGCTTCAGGTGTTATTTGAGCGGCGGGAGTACTGTTTTCGATAGTTGTACCCGGAGCATCTAATGTGCCCGCCCGGGAATCTGTTGCATGATTGCCGTTTTCAGTAAATGAATCAGGAATATCTATTATGTCTGGCCGGGAACCTGTTTTGTCTGTACCCGATATAGGCCCGGTTTTACCGCAACCTGGCTGGACTAATAATAAAAGCAGCATTATTGCTATAAATTTTCTTGTTTTCATTTTTTCATCCCCGTAAGAAAAAAATACCAATATTTTTATATCTAAATTATAGCATATTTTGGGAAGAAATAAAGAAATAAGATGACGTTTTGCTTGACTTTTACTGTTCCAGTGATAGAATTTATTGAAAATATTTGTATATAATAAAGACCTTTAATTTCGCTATATGATGGAAGGAAGGTGGAATAAAAATGGAAGAACTGACTTTCAAAGGCACACCACAGTTGGAAACTCAAAGGCTTATATTAAGAAAGCTTACTATAGAAGACGACAAGGCTGTATTTGAATATGGCTCTGATCCCGAAGTACCGAAATACATGACATGGAATGTTCACAAATCTATTGACGATGCGCGATCATTTATTAACTTCACACTGGGAAGGTATGAAAGAGATGAAGCGGGAGAATGGGGAATTGTTTTGAAGGAGAACAATAAATTGATTGGATCGATAGGCTTTGCCTGGTGTGATATGAAAAACAGGAGGGCGGAAATCGGGTATGCCCTTGCAAGGCCATATTGGGGCAGGGGAATTATGACCGAAGCAGTAAATCGGGTATTAAAGTTTGCATTTGAACAGATGGAGCTAAACAGGATTGAATGCTGTCACTTCCCGGCCAATGAGGGTTCAGGAAGGGTTATGCAGAAAGTTGGAATGAGTTTTGAAGGTATGGCTAGACAGAAGTTGTTTGTAAAGGGGCAATACTGGGATATTAAGCAATATGCTATCTTAAGGTCGGATTGGTTGGAGAAAAAGGAAAGACCTCTGATATAATGTTCTTTACCAACAAAAACAAGCATCGGAGGTATCTTTCTCATGGTAACAATTGGTAACAATTATATCAGAAGAAATGAGATTTCGTCAAAGAGTAATTTGGGACTATATGGCTAATACCATGTATACATTTACAAACCAGTTTATTTCTAATGAAAAAAATTATGAGTTTCTAAAAACCGCTATGATGGGGCCAAATGCGATGCGCGTAGCGGAGGAATTAGCGTCATACCTGGACATCAATAAGAATATGCGAATACTTGACCTCGGCATTGCCTGGTGGAAAGATTTGTGGAGCGAAGCAGAGGGTATTGAAATCGCGGATATCGGCGAAATGAACTGCTGCAAACAGGCGTGGGATGAATGGCTTGCCTGTCCTAATCCCTATGCCGTAAGCGATATGAAAATGATGGAGGCTGAGGGTGGAAAGTATTTTAATCTCATCCGGTTGATTGCTAAAGTTATATGAATATACTTGCTTTTTTACCGTTCACATTTGTCATTTATGGCAAATGTCATCAGGCAGGTGAGTTCTTTGACAATCTCTGCTATGCCGACTATTACTGTTGTCATTAACATTAATCCTTC
>JAAYBO010000202.1 GCA_012730095.1 Clostridiaceae bacterium | reverse complement strand
GCTCGCCGGTTAAAAAGCTGTACACTCCGGCATATCCGGATATGGTTTGAATACGGGAAAAAATAAGGCCTTTTACCCTTACGCGTTTGGAATGAAAAAAGGGATATATGTCAGAAAGCGGCCGGTAACCTTCCCATGCGGTATCTAACACTGCTCTTGCCATTTTGCGTCCGGATATGTTTTCATTCGTTAACGTCAGACCGGAACGAATTTCATTTGCACGAAGAACAAGGGCTTTATATGTTGAGGACAATTCAGATACCGAAAATTCGTTTACTTGAAGGCTGAGCCGATCTTTCAACGGGATTCGGTAATTGTTAAGGTTCCACAAAAAGTTAAATAAGAACCACCCTAATGATGCGGTAAAAAGAATAAAAGTAAAAAAACGTGCCGCCTCCCTAACAAAGTTCTTTGCATATATCGAACGTATCAGCCTGAATAGCATATACAAGAAGAACAGTATAAGCAGCAGTATAGAAATTTCATACAGCGAGAACGGAAAAAGGTTCGCAATCCCTGTCTGGATTGATGAAGTGAAAGGATAAAGACCGCGGGAAAAATATTTCTCCGTTATATCAGGCCGTGAAACAGCAAGCATTCTTACCGCGAACGTTAAAGCGGCAAGGATTACGCTAATAACAAGCATTAACTGTATACGGTTTTTTTTCTTTTTTCTTCTTGACACACTTACCTGTATATACATAACTGCACCTGTTATTTTTTAAATATGCGCTTTTTGTATGTCAGAATAATAAAACGGGGAAGATCCATCATCCGCTTATAGCGCCTTGGCTCACGGATAAGCCGGAAAAGCCATTCAAAACCGAGCTTACGGATAATTTCAGGAGCGAGTGTAGCCTTTCCGGCAAATATATCAATACTTCCTCCTACACCAATGCATACCTTGCAGGACAACCGATACATATTCCGATGTATCCAGAATTCCTGCTTCGGAGCTCCCAGGCCGACAATAAGGATATCCGTTCCTGATTGGTTTATAAGGTCGATGACATGATCTTCTTCCTCGGGACTAAAATAACCGTTATAATAACCTTTTATTTTCACCTTACCGTATTTCTCCATTATGTTGACCGCGGCGATTTCGGCAACACCGGGGCGGCCTCCTAAAATATAAAACCCAACATTTTTACCTGAAAAGGTTTCAAAAAGATTCTTTACAAGATCAATCCCTGATACCTTACTTTTCAACGGTGTTTTCAGTATCCTGGAAGCCAGCACGACACCCGCGCCGTCAGGGGTTAAAAGACCTGCGTTATTAAGAATGTTTTTCAGTTCAGGATCTCTCTGTGCCTGCATAATAATTTCGGCGTTCGGAGTGTATACTGAATGAATAGAATTACCGCTAATCCACTCTTGAATTTTTTCAACGGCTTCCCTAATTGTTATATTACTAATGTTTACACCATGAATGTTTACTCTGTCCATATCAAATTCTCCGGATTTTTAAGTTCTAAGCAGCCAATTAAAAAAGGCCTGTCTTAATTGACTCCTCGTTATTATATAACATAATAGTTTTTTTCGGAAGAAGATGAGAAATAAATAAAACGAAAGATAGAGGATTTCACCCAGCGAAAATCTTACGATTTTCTTAAATTTATGATATAATAATTTCTAACACTTGCCAGAAGCATTTGAGTGAGTTCAAACCCCCTTTAAGCTCAAAAACACGATAAAAACTTTAACGGAGTGAAACCATGGAATTTAGTGCACCGCGGGACATGCTGTTTTCAGATACTATAGTACCCGACGTTTTTATATGCGATATTATGCCGTCTTTGCCTTCGGATTGCGTAAAAGTATATATTTACGGGCTGTTTTTGTGCAAGCATAACAAAAAGGCAGCACCTGAAGAAATAGCCGAAAAACTTGGTTTTTCGACAGATACACTTAATGCGGCTCTTATCCATCTTGAGAACGAAAATCTTATTATCAGAACTCAAAAAGGATATACTTTTATCGACCTTAAGGAACGTGAATTATCCCGTTTTTACCGCAGAAAATACGCTTCGTCGCCTGATGAAGCTCTTTCAAACACTCAATTCAATCAACGCCGAAATCAGTGCATACAGTCCATGAACCAGATGTTTTTTCAGGGTGCAATGCCCGGAGATTGGTATACATATATTGATAATCTGTTCAACCAGTATCGCTTTAACGAGGATGTAATGATTTCACTGTTCCAGTATTGCTATAACAGGGATGCAATGAACAAGAAATATATCGGGCAGGTTGCTTCAAGCTGGGCGAAAAAAAATATCACGTCACATCTTGAACTTGAAAAGTATATGGAGTCTTTTCAAAAAACGCGGGAACTAAGCTACAAGATAGCAAAGGCATTAAGGCTGCATAGAAGCCTTACGGTGTTCGAGGAGGAATATGTGGATATTTGGGCAAATCAATACGGATATGATATGGATGTGATAGAAATGGCCCTTCAAAGGACCTCGGGCAAATCAAATTTAAGCTTCAGATATATACATAAGATTATAAGCGATTGGCATAAAGAGGGCCTTAAGTCAAAAGATGATGTCCTTAATTATTTGGCAAGTAAGCAATCATCCGCAAAAGCTGAAGCCGCGGTGTCAAAGGTTCCTCAGAGCAATAATTTCAAGCAGCGCCGTTACAGCGATGAATTCTATGAGAAAATTAAGAAATCAACCTTTAAGTAGGAGGCAGCTATGAATCCAAACTGGAGTGAGTTGAAAAGAGAATTTCAGCAGCGCAGAGAAACTGCTGAAGAAGCTCGTGATAAAAGAAGACGTGCAATTTATGGTTTAATACCTGAAATTGAATGTTTGGATCGAAAAATTGCGGAAACAGGTATTGCTTTTAATCGAGAGCTTATAAGGCTGAATCCTGATGCTGAAACAATACGGGAGTTTGAAAAGAATATAAACACAATGATTGACAAAAAGAAAAAACTCCTTACCAATAACGGGTATCCGGAAAACTATCTGGATATTGTTTATACTTGCAAGGATTGTAATGATACGGGGTTTCTTACAGACAGTGAGGGAAAACCGGGCGTTGTCCCATGCCACTGCTACCGGCAGCTTCTTGTTGAACGCTTTTATGATATATCAAACCTTAACAGTGATGGGCAAACAGGGTTTGAGTTCTTTAACGAACTGTATTACCCGGACATTAAGGCGCCGGATACATATGGAATCCAGGAATCTCCGCGTTCACGGGCCATAAAAATAAAATCAAAGTGCCTGGACTTTGTCAACAATTTTGAAAAAGCCGATTTCCCCAATCTGTTATTTACCGGCCCCACAGGAGTTGGTAAAACTTTTTTATCAAAATGTATAGCGCTAGAAATATTGAAACAAGGACATACGGTTTTATACCTGCCTGCGTCTGCGATGTTCGATATTATCTACAGAAGCAAATACCGTTTCAATAACGAAGAAATGCCTGATGACGCATACCGCTTTATTCTTGACGCGGAGCTATTGATAATAGACGACCTTGGTACGGAATCACCCAGTGCGGCTAAGTATACCGAACTGTTAACGCTGCTCAACTACCGCAGCGCTAAAAATACAAAAGCTCCATGCAAAACCATCTTATCTACGAATATTGAACCCGAAGACCTTCATATAACCTATTCGGAGCGTATTGCTTCACGGATATTGGGGGAATTCGACATACTTTCGCTGGTTGGCGACGATATCCGCATTATCAAGCGTTTAAACCAATCCGATAAAACTTAGCTTTCCTTCTTTTTTCCTTTGCTGCACAATAGTTCAAAAATGTGAAGATCGGTTTTTGTTCTGGTTTGATGATTGTGTCCGGTGGGAATTTGATACCCACCGGACAGGTTATTTACAGCATAATATATCACTGCGACAGTGGAAGTGATTTCCAAATAATACCGAGCTTGTCTACATTTGCACCCGCACGGCCAAAAAATCCTGCCAGATAATAGCCTTGCGGAGCATTCAATGTTATCGAAGAACCGCTTTTTTTGCCCCCCGAGAGCGAACGCCCTTTATTTGTTTTAAACTCCGCATAGAATATTCTTTGGCCATTATTATAATTATTCTTGTATAAAATTACCTGGTTTACATATTCGTCACTGTCAAGTGTCAAGGTTTTCAGTGTTCCACCGGTACCGCCAGCAGACAACTCTGTTCCGTCCGAGTATTGAATTGAAACGGCATCTACGCGGTTTGCCGCGCGGATTTTAATAACAGCCGGCCTATATGTAGTGGACGCTTCATTTGAGAGGAAATTAAATCCCGTTCCCCCTGAACCTCCCCAAAGTTCACTCATTTTCAGGTTTGGATTCGGGGTATATTGGAAGGTCGTAGAAATAGCATAGTGGTCTGAGAGCTGCTCTCCGTTTTCATCCGTAAAATAAGCATCTTCAAGTTGATAATGTATCGGTGATAAAGTCACTGCTGGACTGCTTCTGTAGAATATCTTGTCAACAACTTCAAAGTTCGGGCCATTCAAATCGGTTGGATCAGTCAGGGCATCTCCGTCAGGCGGTACGCTTCCTCCCCTGACCAGTTCGATCCATGGATCCGACAGGCCGCATTCTTCAAGAAGAGCTGTTTCGAAATTGTCTTCAGCTCTTGTACAACGGGAGTTGGTATCGCCAAGAACAATTACCGCATGTCCTTGTGAGTGCGTATATATGTAATTTGCAATCTGCGTGATATTACTCCGCCTTGCCTGATAATCTCCGGAGCTTGAACCCGCATCGGTGTGCAGTGTATAAATATCAACGTAAACACCGGGTTCAATAATAGCCTGGCAATACATGAAACCTTTTGGAGTAAGCATGTCGTTTCCGTTGTCAAAAAAACCGTGCCTGTTGCTCCAGGTTATTCTTTTAACATCCGCAAAGGGTACTTCAGAGATAAAATTCATTCCGTCTCCAAACGGCACATTCCCTGAGTGAGAGGTAAGATAAGGGTGGTTAACGGAACTTATCAGGTCACCGTGATAGGCGAAATCCTCCTGTACCGCCACGAAATCATAGGCATTGAGCTTAGGGCTGATTTTCACGGTGTTTACCGCCGGGTTGCCGCTTGATATAATGTCAGGAAGTCCTGCTACATTATAAGTCAACACTTTAAACGTATTTGTGCCTTGGTTGGCCGATACGGGGGTAACACCTGTTAATATGGCAGATATTATTAACAGAAGAACAACTGCCAAAGCGGCCTTTTTCAGTTTACAGTAAAACATTTTTTTCATCTCTTTTTTTATATTTTTTAATTGGTAAAGATATCTCCACCTTTATATGCAATGCGTGGAAGCAGTTTTTTCCGTTGTTCTAACGCTTTAACCATAAATAAATATTATATTCGCCAGTTAGCTATACAATATATTTATTGTATAAAATAAACATTTTATGTTTGCAAATCAGGATAATATTTGGTTAAAATGACATACTGTCATTTTCAATTTAACAACGTGTCGATAATATATCAACGCAATATTTGCTTATAAGCAAAATATATATTGCATTTATTGTGAAAAGCACGGGAATAAATGGAAATAAAACATAATAGCTTAAAACTGACAATATATAACACAGATTGACTTTGGATTATATTATGGTTATTATTTCAATTAACAGAGTGTTGGAAAAGCATGGGGAAATTTTGGTAGTGTCAAAAAAGTTATGAAAACAACGAGTTGATATTACAGAAATGTAAGTAATTTGAAAATCGGACATTGACAGCAGAATAGAGTGGAGATCGTTTTGAAAGTGGTTTGAGCTTGATTGTAAATTCTCTGTATATGTAATGGAGTTTGAAAGCCTGAGGTTCTATAACATAGCGATTATACTCCTCGGGTGTGAGCTTTCTCAGGTTAGAT
>JAAYBO010000201.1 GCA_012730095.1 Clostridiaceae bacterium | reverse complement strand
TTTAGTATCAATACCTCCCAGGTTTGATACCCGTAAAAAGCCGTCTTTTTCATACCCTGCGACAATCATTCCGATTTGGTCGTAATGGGCGGTTATCATTATTTTTTTTCCGTTTTTTGAGCTTCCTTGTTTATACCCTATAACATTGTAAAACGTATCAACCCATACTTTATCACAATATTGTTCAAAGTATTTCTTTATTTCATTTGATGCTGAAGCTTCAAATCCGGCTATAGCATTTATTTCGCATAGCTGTTCAAGCAAAGTATCCGTCCGCATTGCAAAAGGCACTCCTGTTCCGACATAGTTCAAAAACCATTATACCGCCAAAGCGCAGCTTCAATCCAGCACATTGGAGCATCGGCTGCATAAAGCCGGATGTTTTGGATCTTTCCCTACCGATTTACTGTATATCCAGCATCTTTCACATTTTTCACCCGATGCCTTCTTAACATCAATTTCAATTTCCTCTACTGAACCATCCGCTTCTACGTTAACATCGGATACAATGAATACCATCGGCAGTATCTCCAAATTTTCGCTGAGAAAATCCAGTTCCGCGCCGGAAGCTTTTAAAGTAACCGATGCTTCAAGCGAAGAACCAATGATTTTTTCGTTCCTTGCGTTTTCCAGTGCTTTAAGCACTTCATCACGAACTTTTATCAGATGATCCCATTTTTCCTTCAATAACTGGTTGTCGTAAGCTTCATTTGCTTCGGGCCAACTATTTAGTTGTATACTTTCCGGATTGTCATTTTCCCTGTGAGGAAGGTGTTTCCATATCTCCTCACTCGTAAACGATATAACCGGCGCAAGCATCCTGACCAAAGCATCAAGAATTATATACATAGCACTTTGGGCCGATCTTCTTTTTTTGTCTCCTGCAGAATAAGTGTATATTCTGTCTTTTATAACATCCAGGTAAAAATTACTCATGTCTATTACACAGAAATTATGGACGTTATGGATAAAACCATGGAATTCGTACCTTGAGAACGCATCCTCAACCTTCCTGATCAAGCTGTTGAGCTGCATAAGCGCCCATTTGTCGATCTCTTCCATTTCATAGTACGACATGATCATCGTTTCCGGATCAAAATCGCTTATGTTGCCAAGAATGAAACGGGCTGTGTTTCTTATTTTGCGATAGCTTTCGGAAAGCTGTTTAATGATGTCTTGCGAAATCCGTATATCTGTCTTGTAATCCGAAGAAGCTACCCAAAGCCTTAAAATATCCGCACCGTATTGTTTTACAACATCCATCGGATCTATGCCGTTTCCAAGGGACTTTGACATTTTTCTCCCCTGGCCGTCCACAACATATCCATGCGTTAATACCTCTCTGTACGGAGCTCTTCCCTTTGTAACGACAGCGGTCAGAAGAGATGACTGGAACCAGCCGCGGTGCTGATCACTTCCTTCAAGGTACATGTCCGCAGGCCATGAAAGCATCGGATTTGTTTCAAGTACCGCCGCATGTGACGAACCTGAATCAAACCAGACATCCATTATATCGGTCTCCTTCCTGAATGTACCGTGTCCGCATGAACATTTAACGCTTTCAGGCAGGATCTCGGAAGCGTCTTTTTCAAACCACGCGGTTGAACCTTCCCTTGCAAACAGATCTCTTACCGCTTCAATAGTCTGTTCGTTTATCAATTCCTTTCCGCATTTATCGCAGTAGAAAATTGGTATCGGTACACCCCATAACCTCTGACGGGATATGCACCAGTCATTTCTTTCCGCAACCATTTTTGATATCCGTTCTTCGCCCCACTCAGGAATCCAATTGACTTCTTTAATCGCCTCAATGGCCTCTTTTTTAAAGCTCTCAACCGAAATAAACCATTGCTCTGTTGCCCTGAATAATATAGGGCTTTTACATCTCCAGCAGTGGGGATACTGGTGATCAACATCAGTATCGGCAAGCAGCGTGTTTGTTTGTTTCATGTGCTCCAATATAGCCTTGTTAGCCTCATTATAAGTCAGTCCTTCAAAAGGACCCGCCTCTTTCGTCAGTATCCCTTTTCCGTCAACTGGAACTACAACTTTAAGGCTATCGTAATTTTTGCACACATCAAAGTCTTCGACACCATGACCCGGGGCGGTATGAACGCATCCGGTACCAGCATCGAGAGTAACGTGATCCCCGGTTATAACAAGCGAATCCCTGTCAAGGAACGGGTGAGAAGTTACCATATATTCCATATCAGCCCCGGATATTTCTCCTAACACTGTATATTCACTGATTTCGGCAACTTTCATCACATCTTCCAACAGTTCTTTTGCAACGATATACTTTTCGCTGCCGGCCTTAACAATCGAATAGGTAAATTCCGGGTTAACGGATATTGCGACATTCCCCGGGAGTGTCCATATTGTCGTGGTCCAGATCAAAACATAAGTGTTTTCAGGATCGATATCCATTTTCAAAAGCTTGCCCTTATCATCCTTTAGCAAAAACTTGACGTAAACCGATCGGCTTCGCTTATCCATATAATCAATCTCGGCTTCTGCCAGCGCTGTTTCGCAGCCGGGGCACCAATATACCGGTTTTAAGCCTTTATATATACAGCCGCACTGCGCCATTTTGCCGAAGACCTCTATCTGTTTCGCTTCATATTCAGGCAGCAGCGTAATATATGGGTTCTCCCAGTCGCCAACCACTCCAAGGCGCTTAAATGACTTACGCTGGATATTAAGATATTTCAGCGCGAACTTTTCACAGGCTTTTCTGAACTTTACCGGCCCGACTTCATGACGGTTCAGCCCCAATTCATTTATAGCGCGGTTTTCTATTGGAAGCCCGTGGGTATCCCAGCCCGGTACATATGGAGCATAATGCCCTTTCATGTCATAATACCTTATAACAATATCCTTAAGCACCTTATTAAGCGCGGTACCCATATGGATATCCCCGTTAGCATATGGCGGACCGTCATGCAGAATAAATTTTTTCCTGCCTTTATTTCTTTCCAGACGCTTATGATATATATCTTTTTCCTTCCATTCCTTAAGAATTTCAGGCTCCTTCTGCGGTAAATTCCCCCTCATTGGAAAATCCGTTTTTGGAAGATTCAGCGTTTTTCCATAATCCATTTTTCGCAGCCTCCGTTTTATTTGTATTATTTATATTGTTTCCAAAAAAATTAAAGCCTTTCGTCACAAATGGGACGAAAGGCCATACTTACGCGGTACCACCCAAATTGCGGACATTCAGCCCGCCTCTTTGATGGGATATAACGGTCCCAACCGGCTTCCTTACTCCTTATTGTTTCGGGTTGCGGCTTCCGGAGGATTTTCAGCAAGCTTGCCTGCGAAGCTCTCACCTGCCTTCGCTCTCTTTAAGGATACACTTTGCTTACTCGTTCCGATCATAGCCGATAAAATATTTAAACTAAATTATATACGACAAAACAAGCCTCTGTCAAGGAGTCAAGGCAAATTCCAAAAGAGAATTTTAACATCTTATGGTTAGGGAAGTACTGCACTATCCATTTCCAACACGAAATTTTTAGTATCTGACTTAATATTGTCAACTGTTTTTGGGAATATACTCAATAGATATTCCATTCTTTCACTAGTCAAGTTAAATCCATAGACATTTCTGAAAATATGTCTGAACCCTCTATATTCATTTAAAAGTTCAAAAGTTTTTTTTGAAATAACAGCAGGCCTTGTTCCATCTATTTCAATATACATCTGCTGTAAAAGCTCAATATGCCAATCTTTATTATCAGGAATTGACTTGTCAATATCCCTTGCAATAGTTTTAAACATATTTTCTGCGGAAGTATAGAAGTCATGGAATACCGAACCAACCGCACGAAGAAAAAACATATCGTTTAGTTTTTTTTTCACCTTGCCGTTATTAACAAAAAGCTCTTTTTTGTTTAATTCTTCATACAACATATCTATATTATTTAATTCAGCTATTAATCTGGCTCTGACCACAGGATAATTTGTCATTGCAATTCTCTTCCTTCTTTTATAACAGTATTTTTTAAAGAATCCGCAGCTTCTTTATCTGTTACGATGCTAACCTTATAAGGCCTTGCAATTTCTTCAACTTCGTTTAATATTTTAAAGTAACTTCTTTCTTCAAACAAGCCCTCTATAAAAAGATCGATATCGGAATGCATATCAAACCATTGGTTTCTTGCTAAAGAACCATAAAGAATGACATTACTTATGCCATAAGTTTTTTTAAGGTATTGTGCTATTTTTTCAGCACGGAATAATGCCTCTTTCTTCATTTGCTCCATTTTATCTGAGGCATATTGTTGGCGTTTGACCCAATTCTCCCGTATCCTTTTCTTTTCCGCTTCGGATAATGCCATTTTACATACCCTCAAAATAATTCTATTTAAACAATACTACAATAAATTATATCATTACGAATAACTATTTCCAATCTTTTGCAACCAACTAATGAATAAAAAAGTTATTGCATAAAACTAAAATCACGCTTTGCGGTTTCCATATTTAGCTATACTATAAATTTACTTATATGAAATACATTATAAGTAAGGGAATGAAATCAGGAATTGATATTAAAGAAGAAAGAAAAGAGTAATTTATAAAGGATTAAGCTGCATAAGCATAGGATTCAGTGATTAAAAATAGTGAAAGTGGCTTACATCACAGAGTAAGCCACTTTTACATGTAAATAGTTATTAACAGGTTTGAGTTTTTACGACCTTCGCAGGTTTAATTGAAATGCTTGAACTGGGGCAGGTAATCGCGGTTTGCGTTGAACATTTCGTCAACCATACTCTTTATTTCGTCAAGGCTTAATACGGCCGATGTGAGAGGATCAAAGCATATTGCATGGAAAACTTTTCGCGGATCGCCTTCCAAAGCGGCTTCCACAGCCAATTCCTCACAGCGCGCGCTCGTGTTGACAAGAACAGCAAGGTGGCTCGGCAGAGGACCTACATGCAAAGGCCTGATGGAATTCTTCGACGCAAGCACCGGTACTTCCACGCAGCACCCTTCCGGCAGGTTGTCGATAAGTCCGAAATTCCTGACGTTTCCATTGAATTCAAACATTGTATTGTCTCCAAACACGGCATTGAAAATATACGCCGCATATTCCTGCCCGCGCTTAAGATCTATTTCCTTTTGCTCAAACCAATCCGTTATTTCCTTTTTCCATGTATTTTCCCTTTCAAGGTATTCATTCAGGATAAAAGCATATTCACCTGGGTTCCATCCCGTCCCGTGTATGCAGTACTTTTCAATTAATTCAGGCCTTTTTCTGAACCATGCGTTATATTCCGAATTGTGCCCGCTTGATTCGGTAACATAGTAATCCAGATGGATAAACATTTCATTGCGGACAATTTCATGATTATATATTTCAGGTTTCTTTATCGCTTCACGGATCAACGGATATGCGTCCTTCCCATTCCATTTATATTCAAGGTAAAAGGCCTGGTGGTTTATACCCGCGCACAAATATGTAACTTCATCCATCGGCGCTCCTATCCAATCAGCCAGCATTGCAGCAGTGCCCTGTACGCTGTGGCATAATCCCGTTATCATCAGGTTTTTATATTTTTCCTGCATTGTCCTGCACAGCATCGCCATAGGATTTGTATAATTGAGAAAAACCGCGTTCGGGCAGTATTTTTCTATGTCGGAACAAATGTCAAGCATCACCGGAATTGTCCTGAGCGCTCTGAATATCCCCGACGGGCCCCGGGTATCGCCAACATTTATGTCTACACCGTATTTTTTCGGTATTTCTATATCGTAACGCCATATATTAACGCCCCCGGCCAAAATTGTGCATACAACGCCATCCGCGTCCTTCAGCGCCTCCACCCTGTCCTTTGTCGCAATAACCTTTGCCGGGTATTTTCCGGCCTCAACTATCCTGTCAACCGCTTTTTTAATGAATGCCAAACGCTCATCATCAATGTCCATAAGCGCAATAGTACAGTCCCTTAGCGCCGGAAATGAAAGAATGTCTTTTACAAGCGTCCTTGTGAATCCAAAACTCCCTGCTCCGATAAATGCAATTTTTTTCATAACGACACCTCTCATAAATTATTTGTCCCTGAATATTTCCAGGGTTTAGATGTTTTTTTGAGCTATTCTGCTTTTTAATGAACGGTATGTCCGCTTCGCGGTTTCATTTGCGAAACGTTGTGAAACATCTTCCGGTCATATGTGCTTATGATATATTACTATACCTCAAAACTACGTATTTTTATATGGTTTAATACATGAGGTTTATGTGCATATGCTATATTTTACTTGAATTCTATTCCATCATGATTCATAATAATACGTGAAAAGGAGTTTGTTTAGTATGCTGACATACGAAAAAAACGTTGAGCTTAATATTGAAATATACGGACATGAGGACTGCAAGCCCGGGCATTATTTCGGTCCGGCGGTAAGGGAATTCTACCTTTTCCATTATATCCATTCCGGAAAAGGAATATTTCAGGATTCTAACAATACGTATGAACTCGGCGAAGGACAGGGGTTTCTTATATTTCCGAAGGATCTTACATATTATAGAGCGGATTTAAAAAACCCGTGGTCATATTCATGGATTGGGGTAAGCGGGCTTAACGCGGCGGATTATTTCCGCAAAAGCGGGCTTACGAGAGAAAACCCGATATGGACGGCCGAACGGGATGAATTTCTTGAATTCTGCCTTAAGAATATGAATATTGTCAACAGCATGGAACTGCCGGCCAGACCAAGAATAACCGGGTACTCGTATCTTTTCCTTTCGAGGCTTATAGAAATTGCCGAGACAATCCATCCCGCAAAACATATGATAAACCGGCAGGAATCGTATCTTAGGACTGCTATTCGCTATATGGAACAGAATTACCATAGAAAAATAACAATTGAGGAGATAGCGCGGCATGTAGGGCTTGATCGAAACTACCTCGGCTCACTTTTTAAGAAACATCTGAACATGCCTATGCGGGAATTTCTGACAGGTATTAGGATTAGCAAAGCCTGCGGCTTATTAAAACGAGAAGACATACGAATCGCGGATGTTTCAAGATCGGTCGGGTATGAAGATCAGCTTCAGTTTTCAAAGGTCTTTAAAAAACAAAAGGGAATGTGCCCCCTTGACTATAAAAAAAGCATACTAAAACACCCGCACATATAATTAGAGTTTTTATTCAACAAATGTACGGGTGTTTTTTCGTCTAATGATCGGTTACTTCGATCAATTTCTTTTTCAATTCGTTTTCCATAACCTTAAGTTCAGCTTCCGCCTCCTGACGCTTTGCCCTGCCTTCCTGCTGAATACGCATCGTTTCCTCAATTGTTTCAATCAGGTCGCGGTTGACTTTTTTAAGCGTTTCCAATTCCACAATTCCTTTTTCCGACTGCCTCGCGACTTCTATTGAGTTTACTTTAAGCATTTCAGAGTTTTTTGATAAAAGCTCGTTAGTGGTGCGGTTTACCTCGGACTGCATCTTTAATGCCTTCTCCTGCCGGAACAATGTCATTGCGATAATAATCTGGTTTTTCCACAGAGGAATAGTGTTTAATATAGAACTTTGTATTTTCTCAACAAGGGTTTGGTCATTGCTTTGGATAAGTCTTAGCTGCGGTGCTGTTTGTATCGCTATCATCCGGCTTAGCTTAAGGTCATAAAGTTTCTTTTCAAAACGGTTTGCAAGGCTTAACATGTCCTTTACTCTCTGCGCGTCCATCGCATCGTTTGTTTCCTCCGCTTTTGCCTTGAGCTGCGGAATAATTTTTTCGTTTAATTCGTTTAGCTTCAGTGAACCCGCAAGTATAAAAACATCCAGTTCACGAAGGTATTCGAGGTTTTTGTCATATAGACCGTCAAGAAGGGTAATGTCCTTCAAAAGCTGCATTCTTGCCTTTTCCAGCTCGTTTATGATTTTATCTATCTGAACGCTGAGCTTATCGTACTGGACAACAAATTTCCTCGCTTTTGCCTTTACATTTCCGAACATCTTGCTGAAAAGGCCTTCATTTTCACCAAGGCTGTCGACATCGAGCTCCTTAACCTTAACCATAAGATCGGTTAGGACATCACCAACATGCCCGCTGTCTTTTGACCGAATCTGTGACAGGACAGTATCCGAAAAAGCCGAAACACTGCTTTGAGCCTGTAAGCCATACTGTAAAACGGCCTGCGTGTCTGTTACATCAATAGTGTTTTTTATTTCTGAAACCTTGCTTTGTTCTTCCGGGGACAACGATTCCCATATTTTCATTTCATCGTATTGTTCGGTTTGCTTCTGTGCTTTAGTTAATATGTTTGCAGCGCTATCCATAATATAATCCTCCCCATTAATAAAATATTAAACTATATCCCTTCCTGTTTTATAGTGTTTTTCAACACCTTTACTTCGGCATCCAGGTCCAACACATCGTTCTCGGTAAGCTTTTTCAATTGCTTTCTGAATGTATCTTTAATCATAACAAGAGTGCTTTCAACATTATTCAAAGTATTTTTCGCGTCATCGGACAAATAGGGCGATTTGCTCAGCTGGTAATACTTCGCCACAATTCTTTCGGTCGTATCAAGATAATATAGAATAAAGCGGCGGGCTATTTTAATATCCTTCGGGTCCTTGACAAAATCATCAAAAATATCATTTGCCGTCGTGCAGATTTCAAGTATGTTTATCCTGACATCGTGCTTCATTACTTTGAGCCCGATATCTTCTATGCGCTTAACCTGTTCTCTTCCATCCTTTACAATCCTTCTCAGTTCTCCCCGGGTTATGCCGTCGCATACCAGTTCGTCGTCGTCCGGCATCGGAACCCTCTTCTTTTGTTTTGGCGCTTGTTTAACATTAGCTTTTTTTACAGGCTTCTTTTTCGACGGCATAAACATTAACAATCCCGCGATAAAAGTAATAACTCCCGCAACCACAGCAACCGGCGGCGGGCTTTGAAACCCCTGCAAGAATAACGCGAAAAATGTAAAACCAATAATGATAGATAATACAAAACCTAAGGTTCTCATATCACATCCCCAAACTACAATATTTCCCATAATAATTATATACTTTTATCAGGCCAAATGCACAGGTAAAATGAGATTTCCGGCTATCCGATAAAAAGCACGGTATCCCGTACATATCATTATATTTTGTTATTACAGGTAAATCAATAATCTATACGGAAAAATGACCTGTCAATATAAATACGGAAATTTTTAAAATAAGTATGCCTAAAGGAAAAAATACTATTTTAACAGATATGCACGCGCAAGTCCGGTCACGGGGCATATATCGCCAAAGTCGACAGCGATAACACAGTCCTTAAAATCGCCAGATTTGTCAACGAATTTAAAAGATGAAACATGAATCTGATGCATAATTTTTTCAAGCGGTATTTCCAATAAACGCGGAAGAGCCTTTTCCAGTTTTTTGCGGTTTTCAGCGAGCCATTTATGCTTGGCTTTCCTCCCTTCATAAACCGGGACATCCGGCATGAATGCGGGAACAGCGGTGTTCTTCATTGACCTGTAATAATCCAGGCGCATATATTCAACAGCATCTTGTGTAAGATACGGGAATTTTTCTTCTATAAACCTGTACATAATAAAATATGTGTTTGAAGCCTTCACGGATTTGTCAAGATACCCTTTTATCCGCATACTGCTTGCAAGAGCCCTGTAAAACTCAAACGGATCGCATTCCAGGTTTTTATTTTTAAGAGCGTTATATATATATTTCATTGTTGATACAAGTCGGCCCGAATTATAAAAAAGGTTAAGACATGCCTCAATATCGCTGATTTCCAAAAGTTCATCCGTGGTTATATAATTGTTCGATATAACCTCATACGGCGGATAATCTCTGTAACTGTACCCGTGTGAAACGGCTTCTTCCTTTAAACTGGAGCCTCTCAGCATCTTTAAAAATCCTAACTGAAAATGATGGGCAAAAAGACTGTAAACACGGTTAAAAGACTTTGTAAAATCCTGAAAGCTTTCGTACGGCAGACCTGCAATCAGATCGACATGTACATGGATATTCTGTGCTGTTAGTATTTTTTTAAGGTTCGATAACGCTTTGTCAATATGCCACGCTCGCCTTACAGCTTTAAGTGTCTTCTCATGGATCGACTGTATACCCGCTTCAATCTGCACAAGGCCGGGAGGCATTGCCAACAGACAGTCGATAAGGTGGTCGGTCAGTAAGCCCGGGTCAATTTCAAAATGAAATACAGTTCCTTTTTGAGAATATTTCTGTTTTATATGTGTTAAAATCTCTTCCGCTCTTTTTTCGTCGGCATTAAAAGTCCTGTCGACGAACTTTATCACCTTCGCTTCGCTTTCAACTATTATATCAAGAGCACGATAAACCCATTCCGGCTCGAAATACCTTACCTTCCCGAATGCGGGAGAAATACAATAGGAGCATCGGAACGGGCAGCCTCTTGATGCTTCCACGTAAGCAATCCTGTCTTTCAATGAACCTGGGTTTATATTATCGTACGGGAAATTAAGGCTGTTCAGGTTTTCAATGACCTTATGAGTTTTTAACCGTTTTATTGTATCTTCACAAGGTCGCTCTCCGCTGTTAAGCAATTTCAGAATCAACGGCAGATCCTCTTCACCTTCGCCGCAGATTATATAATCGGCCGTTTCCGATATAAATCCGCCTCTCTCAAAACTGACCTCCGGGCCTCCGGCAATTACAATAATCTCCCTCTTGGCTTTTTTTATATCACCGGCAAGCCTTACAACATGCTCTATATTCCAGATATAGCATGAAAAAGCCACAACATCAGGTTTTTCGGCCATTATACGCCTGAAAATCCATTTGTGGTTTTCATTTATTGAAAACTCAAGCACGCTGACATCTCCGCATTCGCTTCTGCAAGCTGCTTCTAAATATTTAACCGCAAGGTTTGTATGAACATACTGCGAATTTATTGCAATTATAAGCGTTTTCATATCTGTCCTCTTATTAAGTTCTATGCTCTTGCCGGAACTTTCCCTTTCAACTGGTACACAAAAGCAAGTATTTCCGCAACAGCCTGGTATAATTCAGGAGGCACCTGCTGGCCTATGTCCACCGATTTATATAAGACTTGCGCCAGCGGTTTATTTTCGACTGTTTCAACGCCATTATCTTTTGCTATATCCCTTATCCTTAGGGCCATAAAATCGATACCCTTCGCGATAACAACCGGCGCTGGGGCCTTTTCCGCATCATACTGAATGGCGACGGCATAATGCGTAGGGTTTGTAATTACAACATCGGCTTTAGGCACCTCGGACAACATCCTGCGCATCGACATTTCCCTCTGCTTCTGCCTGATTCTCTGCCTTATTTCGGGGCTGCCTTCCATCTCTCTATATTCTTCCTTAACCTCTTGCTTCGTCATCCTTAAATCCTTTTCATACTGCCACCATTGGTATCCGTAATCTAATATCGCAATTATTAGCATCATTGCGCATATTTTAATTGCAACATCGATTGCAGTGGATGAAATATATACGGCGGCGACAGCTAAGTCCTGATCCATAAGCTTTACTATATAATTTTCTTCAGCTCTTATGCTCTGCCACGCAACAATCCCTATAATAGCTATTTTCATCAAAGATTTTACCAGTTCGGCTAATCCTCTCAACGAGAATATCCTCTTTATTCCATTTATAGGGTTTAACTTGCTGAATTTTGGTTTTAACGGTTCTAATGTAAACAGCGCTCCCACCTGCGCGAAGCTTGCCGTGATACTGACAACCAGCACAATCGCGAATATCGGTCCGATTATTTTAATAAGCTGTGTTAATACCAACCCAAAAAGGCGCATCAGTTCATTTATCGATTCCACATCAATGTTAATCGCAAGCTCTCCTGCGCACAGCCGGAAGAACGCCTCAACTTCATGGAACATATAACCTCCCAGTATTTTTATACTCACAAATACAATCAGTAATACAATTGCGGAGGATATTTCCCTGCTTTGAAGCACCTGCCCCTTTTCTCTTGCTTTTTGCTTTTTCCTTGGTGTGGCTTTTTCGGTTCTTTCTCCTCCCGGTCCTTCTTCAGCAAAAAATTGCAGCTTTAAACGGATCGGAGGATCAGCGGTTAACGCGTCATTAACTAACCGGTTTTTTGTACTTTTTAAAAGCCGAACCGGAAAAAAGAAAGCCATTTTTCAATCTCCCTTTATTAAATCGATGAAATTTGTCATTTCGCTTTGCATTCCATCGGTTAGAACATGGACAATATTTCTGAACGCTGTTAGTGTTAAAAAAATCACCAGAAGCCCGATTAATATTTTTATCGGCAGGCCTACAATAAAAACATTGACCTGAGGAACAGCTTTCGCTATTACGCCAAGAGCCACATCAACCACTAAAATAGCCGCGGTGACTGGAGCGGCTATTTTAAAGCTGATAACAAAAACAGACCCAAACAGGCGCACTACTGAGTCAAACAGGGGCTTTTCCATAATAATCGTGCTTCCAACCGGGAGC
>JAAYBO010000200.1 GCA_012730095.1 Clostridiaceae bacterium | reverse complement strand
ACGCTAGAGGCCGAGGGTTCGAGTCCCTTCTGGGTCGCCATTTTATTATAAGCTGGTGTAGCTCAGCCGGTAGAGCAGCTGATTTGTAATCAGCAGGTCGGGGGTTCGAGTCCGTCCACCAGCTCCAGAAATATCAAGGGTTTCAAAGTTTAAGCCCTTGATATTTTTTTGCCCATAAACCGAAAAAAAACACAATACAAATTTGTGATGAGCTTGAAAAGTTAAGAAAAGATATTAAAGATATTGATATTAAAAAAGACAATTAAATCTGTACAATGCCGGCTCTTGGTCGGTGAGATAACTGAGGAACGGTTGGTTTCCGGGCAAGCCGGGGGATGGGGAGATTGATAGTAAGCTCTAATCGGAAATATATAAAAGAATACATATCAAGGTGATTATTATGGTCAAAGAGAAAAAATACCAGGAAAAAATAAATAGAGCTACAAAAAACCGGCTTAATTGAAAAGCCGGTTTTTTAAAAGCGTGGTGGCTGCGGACTAAGGATTCGAACCCTAACAAAATGATCCAGAGTCATTCGTGCTACCATTACACCAGTCCGCAATATTCATCAAAATGGTTTGTGCATCTGCGCAAACCATTTAACGGAACGAATATTATTATAATATATACAGGCAATCTACGCAAGAGGTTTTTACTGCCGCTTGCGTTTTTTGTCGGAAAATTAAAACCTCTGCCTCTATAAAACCTAATCTATTATAAAATAATGCGCCAATGATAGTATTGTATCTATATAGTGTACCTAAAGACTACTCTTTAACGCTTCCGATGTTAACAGTTACAAAATACTTTTGAAGGAAAGGATAAACAATGAGTATAGGTACAGTTGCTACCATAGTCATGGCTGCACGCAGTGAATTCGGCGTGACCATGTTGCGTGACTGCTGCGACGCTTCGGCCAGATAATCTGGTTGTCTGACTCCCGTCTGCATGGATGAGGATATTATCTTCATCATCTCGTATTGAAGAGTACTCAATTCCTGCTTTGGTGCAAATATGAAAGAGTCGAACCATGAATTCCATGAGCCGACGGCGACCCACAGGGCAACGGTAGCAAGAACCGGCAAACATAATGGAAAAATGATGTTGAAATATATTCTCATTTCGCTGGCGCCATCGATTTTTGCAGATTCCACAAGAGATGGCGGTAACGAATTTATGTATGTTCGTATGACGATAACATTAAATGCTCCCACCAGCGAAGGGAGTATATACACCCAAAAGCTGTTGATAAGCCCAAGGTTACGGTAAAGAAAATACTGCGGGATTAGTCCTGCGTTTATGTACATAGTCATTACCATGAAAACTGTCAGAAACCTTCGGAAAACGAACTCCTTGCGGCTTAATACGTATGCGAGCAATCCTGAGAAAAATACGTTTAGTACTGTTGTGAGCACTGTACGTGAGACAGAAACTAAAAAGGCTTTAAAAATTTTGTCTGTCTTAAATATGCTTTGATAGTTAAACAGAGACCATTTTCTCGGCCACAGGTAGAGCCCTCCTTTTATGGAATCCCTTGCTTCGTTAAAAGATACTATCAACGTATTCCAGAGCGGATATAACATGACAATAACTATTAAGAACATAAAGAACGCAATAATTACATCAATAATCTTATCACCAAATGATTTTCTCATCTCTATATACCTCCAAGCCGAATAGAGCACATCGGAAACTTATACTAAACGAGTCTTTCTTCTTCTAACCAACCGGCAATTTTGTTGCACAGTATTAATACCACAGCACTTACAACTGTTTTAAACATACCGGCTGCAGTTCCGAAGGCAAAACCGCCGGTTCTACCAAAGCCTCTTTTAAGCACGAAAATGTCAATGGTTTCCGAAACATCAAGCACCATACCGTTTGTTCCGAGAATATATTGAATTTCAAAACCCGCGTTTAAGATCCAGCCTGCGTTTAGGATAAGAAGGACGATAATGGTTGATTTGATACCAGGTAGAGTGACATACCACATTCTGCCGAAACGTCCATATCCGTCTATGGCTGCAGCTTCGTACAGCGCAGGATCGATAGAAGTGATTGCTGCCAAATAAATTATACTGTTCCAGCCCATTGATTTCCATACATTTGTAAATCCGACAATCCACCAGAATAACTCCGGTTTCCCCATGAAGTGTATTTTTTCTTCAATAAGTCCTAATGCCAGCAATAGTTCATTTAGGATTCCATCATCCATTGCAAGGATATTTGAAACCAGGCCGCAGACTATAATCCATGATAGAAAGTGGGGCATATACGATATTGTTTGCACAATACGCTTGTAATTATAGAAAACCCCAGTAAGCTCGTTTAAGAGCAGTGCAAACCCGATAGCTGTAACAAACCCCAACACCAGGTTAATTATGCTCATTCCTAAGGTGTTTCGCATTACACGATAAAAATCAGGATCGGTGAACAGGTTGTTAAAATGCCTTAAACCAACCCATTCCTGCTCCCGAAAGGATAATTGAGGTTTATAGTTCTGAAACGCCATCGTGAGACCCCATAACGGTAAATATGAAAAAATAAAAAAATAGACAAAAAAGGGTGCTGCAATCAAAATCAATCCCTTTTGTTTACGAACTTGATTAATAAACTCTCTTTTAGGACTTAATTTTTTAATTACCATATTGCTATCCCCCTAGCCCTAATTCTCAACCGGTTCATGATATCATGTAGAAGAGGCGGCCGGCTTTACGGTCGCCTCTTCTTTTTTTATCATTTTGAAAGAAGAGCAGGTTCTTTTTTATTTAGTCAAACGCAATTGAATTTGCTTTTCTATTTCTTCTTCCAATGCCGGATAGTCGATACTTTCGTATCTATTCGCATATTCCTCCCACGCGGCCTCATAATCATCTGCCATGATTACGCCAGGGAGGTAACGGTTTTGAAGATCGGTAATTTCATCAAAAATCGGCTTCGCGATATTGTCCTCTTCCATAGTGGAGAATATCGACCATACCTCAGGATAGCCGGGATCATCTATCAGAGGCAGGAAGTCGGACTTGGTGTAGAAACCATATTTTTGGTAGAATTCCTGGTCATACGGGAATTGATTTTCCAGTCTTTCTTCCGGCTGTGTGCCTGCACCGCAGGAGTTACCGTTGGAATAACGTCCTTCCAGTTTCGGGAATTGATCACCGATAATCATACCAGCGTTAGCAAGACGCCAGTCAGGATTGTCGAAATTGGTTTTCTGTTCAGCAGTACGTCTGTAACGGCCGTTTGCGTCAACATAGTAATCTTCGCCTTCGATACCCCAGTACGTCAGCCTGTGAACATCCTCTTCAAGAAGAGTATCCATAAACTGTAAGGCGCGTTCAATATCTTTACACTTAACACTGATGCCCATACCGTTGCCGCCTATGATTCCTGCGTTCCTTACCCTGTTGTAAGCGTGAACTGTACCATCATAGCTGAGGCCGAGAGGGACATAAGTTCTATTAATTTTACCTTCGGAAACTAATACAGATTCTCCGTCCTGGAAGTTCCACTGCTGGTCGAACATTGCCAACACACGGCCGGTGGAAATAACAGACAGATAGTTGTCATAATTTCTTGTGAATGTCTCAGGGTGTATCAAACCCTTCTTGTATGCTTCATTAAGCGTTTTATAATAATCCTTGGCGTACCATTTGTTCTGATATATTTCGACTTCAAGGGTGTCGGGTTTAACAACTACATCACCTTCGTTACGTCCGCCAATCAAATGCTGAGGTGCATTCTTCAGACAGAACGAGCGCCAGTCTTGTGAATGTATCTCAAACGGAAGAGTGGGCTGACCGTCAATGGTTGGATGCTCTTTATAATAACGCTCTAACAAGTCAAAGAATGCGTCCAACGTCTTTGGCTGTGAATATCCGTCCCATGCAAGCACATCTTTCTGGATCCAGAAAGCCGGACCGTTATAATCTCCCTCGTAAAAATCGTCCTCTCCGTCGTTAAGCCAATACTGACGGCCCCAAATATCAAGTATGTATATTTTATTGTCTGCTGAAATACTGCGAAGTCTGTCTAAATAAGGAGAATAATGCTTCCATAGATTGGGATAATTAGGTAGATAATCGTCAACTGCTGCAAAGGAGCCGGCATTTAGAAATCTGCCGCGTGCTTGTCCTGCGCCGATCAAATCTGGATAATCGCCGCTGGCGATCATAATTCCAACTTTTTGTTCCATGTCACCAACAAGAAATTCATATTCAATGGTGACACCTGTGATTTCCTGAATCTTTTTAACGATTTTATTGTCCTTTGGTGGAGGCTCTCCAGGGCCGGCGACAAACATGGTAAACGTTATTGGTTCAAGAGTTTTGTCACTGGGTGTGTCTGCGGGTTTTTGGTCTTCCGCTGGAGCTGGGGTTGAGGTTGAAGTACCAGATGAAATGTCAGATACCGGAGGTGCACATGAAGATAAAGCGACAACGATCATGGCAACAGCCATCAGGAGTGCGAGAAATTTTGTTTTTTTCATTATTGGATCCCCTTTCTTTGATTTTTGGATTTTTAATGAATTAATTTTTTCTCTA
Organism: Clostridiaceae bacterium; assembly: GCA_012730095.1. Taxonomy (GTDB): domain Bacteria; phylum Bacillota; class Clostridia; order DSM-8532; family DSM-8532; genus DTU069. The sequence goes on along the minus strand of JAAYBO010000200.1, from coordinate 306 downwards.
CACTTGTTGTAACTAAGATGTTGGCTTGATGTGTTATCTATATATTGTGATATTTATATTATATTTTATAATCTATGCAAACTCTTGTCAAGACAGTAATAAAAATAAAGACGTTTTCCCTTCGTTTCTGTTTACAACCTTAATATTAAATTCCAATAAAAAGTAATGCAGGGAAAATATGCCTAAAATTTTGTATTCATTATTATTTATTGACAAACGAAAAAATTACTTAATTATATTAATGATAACTAAAATGATTGTAAAATTATGCAGGATGAAAAATGCACGTTAGAGAAAGAATCATTT
>JAAYBO010000199.1 GCA_012730095.1 Clostridiaceae bacterium | reverse complement strand
GTCGGAAATATCCGCCTGGAACTGCATAAGGAATGCGTCCCTTGTAGGCCCGCCGTCGACCCTGATATCTGCTATACTACTGCCGGAGCACTCCCGCATAAGGGTAATTACATCATTTATCTGATATACGATAGACTCTTCGGCGGCACGGATAATATGTTCCTTGCGGGAGCTTAATGTAAGCCCGGTAATAATTGCTCTGGCGTCATTGTTCCAGTATGGCGCGCTGAGGCCGGTAAAAGCCGGAACGAAATAAACCCCTCCGTTATCCGGAAGTTTTGACGCAATCGTCCCGGATTCTTTCGGGCTTGACAGCAGTTCGGCATTTTCGGTGATCCATTCAATGGTTTTGCCGGTGCTGTTTATGTTCCCTTCAAGCACATATACCGTTTCTCCCGTACTGACCCATCCGATTGAGGTCACAATTCCGCTGCCTGAAAAAACAGGCTTTTCCCCGATATTCATCATTACCGAGGAACCTGTGCCGTACGTGGTTTTAATCATCCCCGGCAAATAACAGTTTTGTCCGAAAAGTGCTGCATGGGAATCCCCCATAACACCCGATATTGGTATTCCGTCCGGGATTTGATTATCTCCGCAGGTTACCCCAAATATAGTGTCGGAAGGTTTTATTTCAGGCATCATATGTAAGGGAATCGCAAAAATATCAAGCAGTTCCTTATCCCATTCAAGTGTATTAAGATTTAATAAAAGTGTCCTGCTCGCGTTTGAATAATCGGTAGCGTGTACTTTCCCGCCTGTCAGGTTGTAAAGTACCCACGAGTCCATCGTTCCGAATTTAAGCCTACCCGATTCGGCCATCTTTCCTGCTTCGGGCACATTTTCAAGTATCCAACGTATCTTTGGAGCCGTAAAATAAGGGGACAGATTAAGGCCTGTCTTTCTGTATATCAGGTCTTTTTCTTTTATCTTCTCACAGATGTCCTTTGCTCTCGGGCACTGCCACACGATAGCGTTATAGATCGGCTTACCGGTTACTGAATCCCATACCATGCCCGTTTCCCTTTGGTTTGATATGGCTATTGCCGCGACATCGTCCCAGGAAGCACTGCTTTCATTAATTACCTGTATAATTGCCTGTTTTACATTTTTGATGATTTCGTCCGGATTGTGCTCAACCCAGCCGGGGCATGGGTGAATCTGCGCATGATTTATTGTAACCCTGTTATGTACCTTGCAGTCTTTTGTAAACAGGACAGCCTTAGTACCGGAAGTGGATTGATCTATAGATAAAATGAATTTCTTCTGCATCGCGGTTACCACCCATTCTTTTTCATTTTAATCAGCTTCTCCGCTTCGATACACAGGTTTTCGGGGCTGATTCCGTAATATGCAAATACCTCTCTGGATTTTCCCGGCACGGCAGGTTCGTCAGGAATACCCATAATTTTCATTGGCACAGGACAGTTTTGAACTACCGTTTCGGCTACAGCCGCCCCAAAACCTCCAAAAATACTGTGTTCTTCAATCGTTATTATTGCTCCGGTTTCATTCGCCGCTTTCAAAATACAATCGTTATCAAGCGGTTTAATTGTATGCATATTGATAACGCGGCAGTCGATACCTCCGGTTGACATGAGCTCCGCCGCTTCGAGAGCTGTCTTGACAGTTTCTCCGAATGTAATGATTGACAGCGAATTTCCATCCCGCATAGTTATTGCTTTACCAAGCTGAAAATCATAGTCATCCGAATCGTAAACATCTTCAACAGGATTTCTGCCAATGCGCATATAAGCAGGACCAGTGTATTCATTAAATGCTTCTGTAAGCCGTTTTGCCTCGTGCCTGTCCGCCGCCACTGCAATGAGAATACCGGGTATTGCACGCAAAAGCGCGATATCCTGAAGCGAATGATGTGTCATTCCAAGCGCCCCATAGCTTATACCTGCGCTTATTCCAAGCAGCTTCACATTCGTGTTTGAGTAGGCAACATCAATTTTAATCTGTTCCGCCGCGCGCGTTGTGAGAAAGCACGCGGGTGAGGCGACATAAGGTTTTTTTCCTGATGCCGCAAGCCCTGCGGCAATGCCTACAATATTCTGTTCAGCTATTCCGGTTTCAATAAACTGTGACGGGAATTTCTCGGCAAACGGCGCCATTGAAGCCGAACCTCTGGAGTCGCTGCATAAAACCACAATATCTCTGTCTTTTTCGGAAAGTTCGATTAGTGTTTCGCAGACCACGCGCCTGTTGTGTATTGTATTCATTCGCATACCTCCGGAACTTTATCCAATTCTTCGCAGGCTCTTTTATATTCCGCTTCATTCATTACACCATGGTGCCATTTAGGGTTGTTTTCCATAAATGACACGCCCTTGCCTTTCACTGTTTCGGCTATTACAACGGTTGGTTTTCCGGGTATAATGTTTTTTTTCGAAAATGCATCGCAGAGGGAAGGGAAATCATGGCCATCGGTGTGTATTACATTCCAGCCGAAGCTTTCCCATTTCATAGCAAGCGGCTCAATCCGCATAACATCTTCCGTTTTTCCGGTAATCTGCAAACCGTTTCGATCAATAATGGCAGTAAGATTATCAAGTTCGTAATTAGACGCGGCCATTGCCGCTTCCCAGACCGAACCTTCGGCTAATTCGCCGTCGCCCAACAGGACGAACACACGATATGTTTTGTTATCCATTTTTCCGGCAAGCGCCATGCCTACTCCGACAGATAGCCCATGCCCGAGCGAACCGGTATTCATTTCAATACCGGGTATTTTATTGTTCGGGTGCCCGATATATTTGGAACTGAATTGGGAATATGATTTTAAATCGTCTTTAGGGAAAAAACCTTTATCAGCCAGAACACAGTAATATGCATCGATTGAATGGCCTTTGCTCAGTAAAAACCTGTCGCGGTCGGGCGACAGCGGGTTTTTTGGGTCTACGTTTAAAACGCAGTAATAAAGAGAAACAAGTATATCGGTTTCAGAGAGTGAACCGCCTACATGACCCGCGGCTGAACGATATACCATATCGATAATATCACGCCTGATTTGAGCGGCTTTTTTCCTTAGACTGCCGTATTTATCCATAAAACCTCTTCCTTTATGCTTTAATAACGGCGACTGATTATTATTTGATTCGTTTCAGCGTAACCGCCGTCCAGTCCGTAATCTCAATCTTGTCGGTATGTGAACGGAACCTGCATGATTTTATAACACGGCAGTTCATAACGTCATAGAAGGTCGCTTCATAAATATAATCTGTGCGCGGATCTTCCTTCGGCCCGATATTACAGAATTTATTCTTCAGCCCGTTTTTAAAAAACAGCAGATAAAAATCGGTTCCCTTTGAAATTGAAAAGTAGTTTTGCCCGTCGGTGTTTACAAAATCCCGTTTCATCTCCTGCCAGGGGCATTTTGTTACTATATCCTTCATAAATTTCAGCCGCGGGGCGCTTTCTCCTGTCATGTTCCCTCCATACGACCAGAAAATGTCACGTTTATTGCCGTCAATTATGAAAGCTTCACCGTGGCTGGCGTATCCTCCTGCCATAACGGAAAGCCAGTGGCGCAGCAGGGTTAATTCACCCGACGAATTGCCCCAGCCGTCCGGAAGATTGCCCTCATACTGGTATTCATCATTTATAACCGGTTTTTTATAGTCTCTTTTAAGCTCAACCATCAATGTGTAAGTATCCGGGTGCTGATAAGAAACATGCGTCATCCACGGCCTGTCGGGATATATCCAACCAAAAGTGATATTGTGACATGAACGCAGATGTCCATAAGGATCATTTGCCTTTATATACTCGCCGATTACATCCCAGTTACGGCGGTTTTGGCTTAATATGAAGCGGTCCGGGTTGTCCTCATCATATCCTATGTCATATTCATTAGCGAGGCTCCACCAGACATTGCGGAACGCGGACAGACGGTTTATAGTGTAGCGAAGATATAAAAGAGCATCTTCTTCGTCCATTTTATCTATATCCCAATGCCCAAAATCATAAGGGTGGAACAGTATAACATCGGCCTCGATACCCAATTCCATCAACTCAATAAGCCTTTGTTCAAAATGACGGTAATACTCGGGGTTAGGCCGGGTAAAATCGAAGTTTTTAGGTTCCCCTTCAAACGGATAACAGGGCGGCTCATAACTTACATCAACAGCATTGTATCCTCCTGTATAATGCTTCGGGAAAAAAAGCATTCTTATTTTATTAAATCCGTATTTGGAAAAACTTGAAAGAGTCTTTTTTCGAATTTCCTCAGGACGATGATGCCAGACATAAGCTGTTGTTCCCATAACGAAAAATGGTGTGCCGTCGGCATAGGCAAAATGTTCTGTGCCTGAAACTCGGACAGGCCCGTGATTTTGTTCGGAAGGGGGCAGAACCGTCAATGTGCCGGAAATTCCGTCGAGTTCGGAATCATTTGAAGATATCGTATATGTATATTCGCCCTCGAACTGCGGCATAAACCGTACCTTATAAATATTATCGCCGTCATAAAACCCTTGAACACAGGTCTTTTGCCCGTTGTGACAGAATCGTGCTTTAAGTTTTACATCAATAAAAGGGTTTGAGTATTTATTTTCGGATGTAAAGGAGATTTCAAAGACATTCCATTTTTCAACAACATACTTCATAGCGATACCCCATGATTTCGTTTAATAAATTTTTTTCACTTTTAGCTATATTATATATAAATAATTAAAATGTGTCAATTAAAGAGTTTAAAATATTAAACACTGTTAAACAATTGTTAAGTAATGATAAAGGCCTTTTATTTTCCTGCTTGTCAGAAATGGTGTGTGAATTTGCCATGTAATTTCTTCCGATGTTATTATTTCATAATAAAGAACCCGGAATGTATTATACAAATATGTTTATTTAATATATTCAGTTAAATTAACATTGTTATTTGATAGAAACCACCGGTTTTTTGTATTTTTATATGGCCAATATAAACGTACGGGGAACACACATATATGTGTGTTCCCCGTACATTTGCCAGTTATATTGTTTACGGTACATTTATTATTGGATGGTGGTGCCCAATAATCCGTATTCTACTATACTATTCGCTTATTTTAATAATTGTGCTTTCGCCAATCAGCATGCTGTCTTTAACTATTGTTCCCTGTATAATGGTTCCGTCTGCTGTGAACGTTCCCGGGCTTACGACACGCGCGTAATAGACAAGAGCGTCCCTGTTTTTCGCGTCACGGTATATGTTAAACGTGACCTTCTGACCGTCTACATTTCTGAACCACCATATCAGTTCCTTATCCGGCCGTGCGGCAATCTGATAAGGGCTTTCAATAGGTTTTAATCCGGAAGGCGCGAAATCGGTAATCTCATAATATTTGTCAATAGCCACCGGTGAAGCGTCCCATTCCAGTACAACCTTTACGATATCGTCCTGTTTGAATTCGGTCGTTTCGTTCCCTGTTGAATAGTTGTAGTAAGTGCGTTTGATTTTCAGGTTTTGGTCCTGCTCCGCTAAATTTACCAATGGGGCATTGTATACTGAAACTACGCAGGCTTCTCCGGAAACTTTCGTTATTTTGAATTCGGATAGTTTTACCGACGGTACCGAAACGGAAACCGAACCACCGCCGCTTATCTTTTCAGTATAAGTATTTCCATCATATTTATACGTAAATTCGACGTCAGTATTCGAAAGCTTTTTATACTCTTCAATAACATACATAAGCTTTTCGGCGTTAATCAAAACTTTTCTGGAATAGTTCCTTGCAGCATATTCAAACAGTCCTTCTTTATCGGGAATATCAAGCCTGGATGCAAGAACTGCGGCAAGAGCGGTATCCTTCAGGATTTCATCCGTATCGTCAGAGTTTTTAACCCGAATGTAAGGGCTTTTGTCTTCGAGCACGGGTGCTACCCTTTCATTGTAAATCTTTTCTGCGGTATGTGACTCGCCCAGAGCCTCATATGCGAGGGCAAGGTACATGTAATCCTTAAGTGAAAGGTTTTGCACGTCAAGCACGTTATTCAAATCTACCAAAACCGGCTCAGCCATTTCCGCCAGCCCGTACAGCGCCGGTGCGTTTACCCTTCCCGGTTCATTAAATATAAGGGTATAGAAGTATTGCTTCAGCCTTTGCGCTCCTGATTCATTTTTTAGCAGCGGCGTCAGCAGTGCAGACAGTTCCGGATCACTTTCGGAATATGGAAGGATTCCATACCCGCCGTCCGATTTCTGGTATTGAGAGAGATCAACTTCTATCG
>JAAYBO010000198.1 GCA_012730095.1 Clostridiaceae bacterium | reverse complement strand
TGCTTGTATTATTACATATTTTTATGCGTTTTATCATATCCGGTGAGACAGGCGCGGCGGCGGCCTGCCTGTTTTCGGCGATAATCTCTTCAAACACTTCCTTCCTGTGTATCGAAACATCACGGGGTGCGTTAATACCCAGACGGACCTGTTCTCCCTGAACATCCACTATTGAAATTTCTATATCATTGCCTATCATTATAGATTGGCCTTTTTTTCTTGACAGAACGAGCATCGTTTAGCCTCCTATATAAAGGTTATGGGGTACCTTCTTCCATTAAAGCAACGGAAGAAATCGCTTAGTAATTTCAAACGGGGTTTTTACCCTCTGTTTGTATTTTAAAGCTGTCCCCGCTGCCTGCAGAGGCAGGGGACATATCTTGACCCGTTATATAATATCTAACCGGAAATGTTTCATTTTTCATTATTACCTGCATTCCCCTGTTATTATCCATATTAATTAAAAGCGGAGCTTTCAGGTTAACGCTCATTTTCGTTATATCTTCCGGTACTGTCACAATGGCAAGGGTAAGAATCCTGTCCGGGTTTTTTGCGTCAATTTCCTTTATCTCATCATCATCCGCTTCGACGAAATAGCTGTCGTTAACGGAGAAAGGATCTGTTACAACAAAAGCGAGCTCCGGATCATCCACTCCCTGGAGCCAGAAAAACGGGGTTTCATTATCCTGTTTACCCAGTAAAGTAAATTTTTTTACGTTCTCAAATCCGGGAATCCCCAACGGGAAATAAAGAATTTCCTTTTCATCGATCTCTATTACCCCGAAATATTTCGTATTCAACTGCATGGCAAAACCTCCAGTTTTATACAGGTTATCGTAACGGGTAACGGGTCATGTATTATTGGTGATTGGTATGGCATAATCACAACCCATTACCCTATAAGATAATGTCTATCTTCACTTCCGGATACTGGCGCATATATATGCTTACCTGGCCTCTCCGGTAGTTTATTTTAATTGCCCCGGGAATAAATTCCGCTTCGTAGCCAGTATGGGCGGCGTTTTTTACTTCGGGAGGAGTAATTGTTATCTTTGCAGGCTCGGAATCATAGCTTACTCTGGCAAATGGAGTAAACCCGCCCTGCCTTTCTTTTTTCCGCCATGCTTTTTCAATCGCAATCTCCCGGATTGGGTTGCCGCCTTTTTCAATAGTCTGAAGCCGCCTTCCTTCTTCCGCTTTGGCGGCGATATACTCAAGGGCTTTCTGTTTTCCGATTTGCGCAAGTTCAACCGCCGCATCGGAAGCCTTCTTATATCCCATTTGCGCCATAGGTTCGTATTGGCTTATTTTGAGCTTAGGCTTCTCGGTCTTTATCGAAATCCGCCCGACTTCCTGTTTTACCTCCAGCCTTGCTTGGGTTTTTTCGATATTTAATTCCCCCGGCGTAGTTTTTATACCTATAAGGCCGAGCTTCGTTGAAATTTCAAGGTGCATTGTCAACCCCGCTTCACTGCGTCCGATCGCCTGTTAAAATAACGGAAGATATTACTTTAAAAAATCCACGAGTCTTGGCTGGATTACCCTTGCACCGGCCGAAAGGGAAGCGCGGTAGACATTTTCTTCGTTCATAAGGTTCATAATCACTTCGGCAATATCGGCATCCTCGTTTTTACTCATCAAAGATGTAAAATTAATAAAATCATCCTCCAAACGGTTTGCGGTAAGCTCAAGGCGATTCATCCTCGCGCCTACCCCGGAGCGTACACGAAGAATATTATTAATATCGTCGTCAATTCTTCCAAGCATATTGCCTGCGGCTTCACTATCACCCGCGTTAAGCGCCGTAATCATAGCATCGAAAGTAGCCAATAGCCCGCTCGTATCTCCCGCCGCTGCATCGGTCCCGTTATTGAACAAATC
>JAAYBO010000197.1 GCA_012730095.1 Clostridiaceae bacterium | reverse complement strand
TGGTGACCCACCGGGGAATCGAACCCCGGACACCTTGATTAAAAGTCAAGTGCTCTACCGACTGAGCTAGTGGGTCATACTATGGCTGGGATGGCAGGACTCGAACCTACGAATGCCAGAGTCAAAGTCTGGTGCCTTACCGACTTGGCTACATCCCATCAGTATATAAGTCAGTTTCAGAAGTCGGAAACCGGAGCACCATCTCAGCTTCCGCCTTCTACTCACCTGACTGATAAATGGGGTGAATGGTGGGAGTCGAACCCACGGCCTCCAGAGCCACAATCTGGCGCTCTAACCAACTGAGCTACACCCACCAAAGCTTTAATACAAGCTATTTCGGGCTTTTTCAGTATGTCCTGAAAAAAGACACAAATGTATTTTATGATAGAACACACTAATTATCAAGAGAAAAATTTCCCTTATGTGAAATAACCGGGGCAACTCATTAAAATCATCTTGATCTTCTCCAGCCCTTCGGATAAAGATTTTTTAAGCCGTTTTCTCCTATTTTCCCCCAGCCGATGGGATAACCTTCAACACCGAGAGCTATATATCCCTTTTCTCCAAAGCGCGAAAGGGTTTCTCCCCTAAGGTATCTGATAAGGTCTGCGTAATTGATTGAAAATGATTCCTTGCGCTTTATTTGGCTCCATTTTAACGCCATCGCCAGCGACTGCGAAGGTTCAAATTTTCCATGCGTTTCAAAGCCCAAATATAAACCGGTCTTAATTGTTCTTATATCAGGATGATTAACATACCCTCTGGGCGGGATATGCAGCTCTGCGCCGCGTGATTCATACACTCCTTCAGGTAGTGTATAAAGCATTCTGTCACAAAACTCCAAAAAGCTTTTGGAAAGCTGCGTATGCGTATAATCCATCGAATCGTTACCTTTATAAATTCCATGTCTACCGAATAATGCGGCAAAATGGCCCTCGCCTTTAACTTTATGCGGCCAAAGCCTTGCCGTTTTCAACAGTTCAGGATTTCCATCCGACCAGTCGGGACGGCCGGGTTCTATTCCATCGACCTTCTTTATTTCTTTCAGGTAAAGGTCGGGATAGTTTTTCAAAACCCATGATATGTTCTGTTCATTCTCCTCAGGGTTAAAGGTACATGTGGAATATACGAGGGTTCCTCCTGGGGCCATCATGCGGTATGCCGAATCAAATATCTTCCTTTGCATACTTTGCATTTCTTCTGTTTTATATCTGCTCCAACTTTTACCAGCTTCCGGATCTTTTCTAAACATTCCTTCGCCTGAGCACGGCATATCCAGGATTATTTTATTAAAAAAGCCATCATATACTGATGCCAGACGCTCAGGCGATTCGTTCGCAACAACTGTGTTAACAATTCCAAGAAGCTCAATATTTTTAACAAGAGCCTTTATTCTTTTAGGATTAACATCATTGGATAATATAAAACCTTTGTTATACATATCTATCGCTAATCCTACGGTTTTTCCACCGGGTGCAGCGCACAGGTCCAGAACCCGGTCATCCGGACCGGCTTCTATCAATCCGGACGGAAACATCGCACTCGGTTCCTGGATATAGTAAAGCCCTGCATGGTAATACGGATGAATTCCGGGCCTTTCTTTCTCGTCAAAATAATAACCTCCATCCGCCCACGGGACCGGTTCAATCTTAAATGGCGACATCGGGCACCATTCAGACAAATTTATCTTAAGCCTGTTTATTCTAATTCCGGTTACCCTGTCGCCTGAAAGGGCAGAAATAAACTCATCATACTCCCAGGGTTCCATTAATTTCTGAAATCTTTTTTTAAATTCATTAGGGATTCGCATCTTGTTTCTCCAAACATAATAAAAACTCTTAAAACAGGTTAGCGAAATCACATCTTTTACCGATAATTATTATATCATGAGTTTAAGAAAATCATAGATTTTCACTCGGTGAAACCGAGAACAGCCGAGAATCGGCTGAATAAATTCATGATACAATGTTCTCGGGTACCCGTTCGAAATCTATGATTTCGGTAACGGGTGAGGTTATTATATCATGAGTTTAAGAAAATCATAGATTTTCAATTTTATTATAGATATAAAAATTCGAGTCCGGGCAGTGACAAAAAAGAACCGCAGGTGCGGCCTGGTACATATGCTGCAGGGGGAAGCTATGTCCACAAAAAGATTCTTTTTTACGGCAAATCTTGAATACGGCACCGATAGCATGGAGTCTTTCATTCAAATGATAGAAAAAAAGTTAGATCGATTAATCCGGGATAAAAGTATACGGTTTTTTATGAAAGTGGCCGTTAACGAACTGGTTGTAAATGCGGTTGAGCATGGATACAACAAAAACAGCGGCAAGGTTTCGGTTCACCTTTGGACCGAAAATAATTCCGTATGCCTTGAGGTATCGGATTTTGGCAAAGGTGTCCGGAAGGAACTGCTCAATTTGGAAAGGGTGGCTGAGAGTTACGACGACCTGACCGAAAGAGGATGGGGCCTGCCGATACTAAACAAAGTATCTTCATCATTCCGGATAACAACGAATAAGCCTACCGGAACCGTAATATCATTGACTATGATTATTTAATAAACAGTAACCCTTTTCAATACATAATCGTGCCCTTTGCGCAGTCTTCTCATCACCTGACAAAGCCTTTATAATAAAATCTGGATTATCCCTGAAAAAATTCCGCATGAATTTATCCGGATCTTTTATATAATCACATACAAGATTATATTGATCCAAGCTAATAAATTTCTTTTCATATGCTAACTTAAAAACATCGGTGTCGATATTTGCGAGTGAATGAGAAACCACACCAAGGTTTTTAAGAGTTTCAGCGCCTCCCTGCAGTCTGTCGACAATTACAAACGAATAAGTGATATTTCCCGATATCTTTTTAACCGCAGGTATCCAAGCCCGTTCATAACTTGACGCCCCGGTAATTAAATCAGCAATATGGAGAACACGCGCACCTTCAATTGTTCCCGCCTTTTTCGATGTTCCTTCGCTAAAAATATAAGCATCCATATCCTTAAATATTGTAATATGCGGCTTTTTCAACAGATGTGCCGTAACAAGCGAAAAAAACCAGTCACGCCTTTCGCCTCCGGAAATATAATCAATTTCATTTATGTCGACATGTTCGTTAATACTTTCGGCCAGCGCATCTATGGCTGTCTTATAGATTACTTGTTCATTGTAATTTTTTATTACCTTTTCAAAAATAATATAGGAGCATTCCCGCTTTTTGTTTTTTGCGTTATCGATAATGCTTAACAACTCATTTGCTTTTTTTTCATCGCCATAAAGAAAATGAGTGTTTACATAATAAGGGCCGATTTTGCCAGAAGTATACCAGAACGGATTATCGGCAGGACACACTCTGATTGCGTTAGTTTCAAACAACCCTTCAAGCAGTTTTTCTTTTATATTCGGCATATTCCGCACTTCCTTCCAGCGAATTCAAAGATGCCCCGCCTTTTCATGCGGCAGGTGCTATTCATACGTTTTCACTATCGAAAAATTTCTTTCTATACTCAAAGAACCATTCCTGATTTTTAAATGTGCTGGTTTCATCATCCAAATGTGAGCAATCACCTTCTGTTTCAATGCTAAATTTACAATTTTCCCATGTTCCGGCAGTTACGGCGGTATTGTCACACCAAGGGATTTTCACCATCTCTTCAAGCGGCAGTTCTTTAAGCCGGCATAATAATACCCTTATAACCGTTCCATGTGTTACAATCAGAATGTTTTTACCGGCTTCATTTTCAAGAATCCGCATGACAGCGGTTACAATACGCTGCTGAAAACCTTCCATGCTTTCGCCTTCAGGCATTTGGTGAAGATGCGGCTTATTTTCCCAGGTATCATACTCATCAGGATATTTATCGGCAAGTTCATTCCATGTGAGACCCTCCCATAATCCTCCGTTAATTTCCTTAAGATCGTCTACCGGTATTATGGGAAGATTTTTAGATGCGGCAATATACCTGGCAGTTTCCATTGTTCTTTTCATCGAGCTGCTGTATATGACATCGACAGGAATATTTTCAAGCCTTTCAGCCACTCTTGACGCTTGCAGCTTTCCCTTTTCCGTTATACCTTCATCTGTCCACCCGTGAAATTCCCTTATCTTGTTACCCACCGCTTCGGCGTGCCTTACAATAATAAGCCTTGTTTTCATAAAACTTTCCTTTCATACGATTCGCTTCTATTTCTTTTCACCGGTTATTCGATCAACGCGCCTGTCAGATCGGCAGCATTATCAAATCCGTTTTCTTTTATATATTCTTCAATCCCCTGTATAGTATCCACCCATACATTAGGATTGACAAAACCGGCAGTGCCGATCATTACCGCGGAAGCTCCCGCGAGCATGAATTCAATCGCGTCGCTTTCGTTTGATATGCCGCCCATCCCTATTATTGGTACCTTAACCGCTTTAGCTGTCTGATAGACCATCCTCACGGCAACCGGTTTTACCGCAGGGCCTGAAAGCCCCCCCATTACATTTGCCAAAACAGGCTTCCTTTTTTCAACATCTATCGACATCCCAAGGATTGTGTTGATCAGGGAGATACAGTCAGCGCCCGCAGCTTCTGCCGCTCTCGCTATTTCAGTAATATCCGTTACATTTGGCGACAGTTTTACAATCAAAGGCTTTTTGCACACTTTTCTTACAGCATCGGTCACGTCGAATACTCCTGCAGCGGTGCTGCCGAACAAAAGGCAGCCCTCTTTTACATTCGGGCACGACACGTTAAGCTCAATTGCGTCTATATCGGCATCGGACAGTATCTCAACAATGGCGCGGTAATCGTCGACCGTATTTCCGGCTACATTGGCAATAACAGCAGTATCAAATTCTCTCAAAAAAGGAATTTCATCGCGTATAAACGCATGAACGCCGGGGTTCTGCAGTCCCACGCTGTTCAATATCCCTCCGGGTGTTTCGGCTATCCTGGGCGGTTCGTTCCCTTTTCTGGGCTCCAAAGTGAGGCCTTTAACGGATATCCCGCCAAGTTTGTTTAAATCAAAGAATTTGGAATACTCCTTTCCGAAACCGAAGGTTCCGGACGCGGCTATTACAGGGTTTTTAAGTTTCATCCCCGCTATATTTACAGATAAGTCCAATTAATTATCCTCCCAATTCATTTTTGGGGCATGCCACTTTCAGCTGCAAAGTTTTTTATTCAAATATCAACTTTTCCGCAGGAAACACCGGTCCGTCTTTGCAAACCCGGGCATAATCGAAATCCGGACCTTCCTTTACTTTGCAAGAGCAAACCAGACAGGCGCCTATTCCGCATCCCATCCGCTGTTCCATTGACACTTCGCAAAATATCTTTTTTTTGACACAGTGTTCAGCGACGCTTTTTATCATTGGCAAAGGACCGCATGTGTAAACCCTGTCGGGCCTGTTAACATTAAGCCAATCAAAAAACGGCTTCGTAACAAAGCCCTTTACGCCGAAGGTGCCATCGTCCGTTGCAACAACAAGCTTATTTGAAGCATATTCAAAAGCGTCTTTCATAACAACGGCGTCTTTTGAACGAAATCCTAAAAAAGCTGTCTTATTCACGCCATTACAGGATTCAAGAAGATAAAGAAGCGGGAAAATACCTATTCCTCCGCCTACTACCGCTATCTTTTCACCGGCTGATGGCATCGTAAACCCGCTGCCAAGAGGGCCTATTACATCTATCATATCCCCTTCGCAAAAACCGCATAAAAGACTCGTGCCTTTGCCGCGCTTCATATATACTATATCAAAGGTTTTATCGGTCGGACATACACTGCATATGCTTATAGGACGCCTGAGATACGCATCCAAACCGTTACTGCAGCGAACATTTACAAACTGCCCCGGCACAGCTTTACCAGTTATTTGCTCCGAGCGTATCCGGATAAGATGAATATCTTTTGCCAGAGTTTCTGTTTTTACTATTCTTTCACGAAAATCCATTATACCCTCACTTAAGGTAAAAGTATCTTTTTAATACTCTTACGAATTATAACATACAAACTTTTCTCCCGCCATATTGACTTTTTTCTTACTTAAAACAATTTGGTAGTTAATGTAGAAAAAACAGAGGAAGCGAAGGCGCATACCTGTCGGAATGCGGCAGCAATGCTTCGACCTGCGGGGCGGGACCCACAGGAATATATTAAACAAGCCAGTATAGCAGGTAAGCTCCTGCCTGTACTGGCTTATTTACTATAAAGCAAACCATTGCATATGATTGAAATGGCGGAGGATAGAAATCCGATTATTTCCCTTCCAGGTACTCATTCAAATCATCAATCAGCTTTTTCGGGTCTATACCGTGGACAGCGCATGCATCTTTAATGCTTTCCGATGATGCAGACGGGCAGAACAAGCAGTGCATTCCATGCTTCATAAATACGGGGGCAGTACCTTCATCCATTACCAGCACATCCCTTATTATCATATCCTCAGTAACTTTGGCCATGCGATCGTACCTCCATAGAATTTATTTATTTCTGAAAGCGGAGTTTTGTTACAAACATTTATTGGTTCACTCACAAAATTCATGAAACAGAGCTTTCCAGGTAAAGTGTCTGATTTTTCCAAAAAACCGCAACTAATAATAAAATTATTATAACCTAAAGTATGAAAAAGCTGCAACATTAAAACATAAACAATTCCGGCTTATCTCTTTTCTTAATAATAATATCGTAGCTTTAATATAGTAAATTATGGCCGAAAGTCTCACTCACTTCACAAATATGGCATAGCGCAATACCCATATCGATACAATTAAGTTTAAACTTTTTCAATGGTTTCGATCCGTACTCTGGCTTAGACAAGAGAACCGTCCCCATGTCTATAGTCCAATTTGGTATGTCATATATTAATTCAATGACCGTATCCAGACGGTCATCTCGCCGGGTTCTCTGTTGCCCCATACAAAATACGGAACAGCCTTTATTTCCACTTCTTTTTTGCTTATTTCACACGGTTTATACAAGTCGTTTTGCCAGCCATCATCAATTGTCCGCAGGCCTTTTCCCTTTATAATTACTCCTTCTCCAAGTACTGCCTTATCGGTTTCAATTGTAAGGCCTGACGTTGTGTCAATCTCAATTGCAGAAAGGTTTCGTCCGTTATCCGCCTCTTCAATGCAGTATACAATCGGCCCTCTTTGAATCGCGACTTTACCTGCATTCGCGCGGACATTCGGATTTGACCATATAAACTCCGCCGGCATATCCATCTTTAGTTCTATTTCATCGTTTTCACGCCAGACGCGTTTAACAAATGCATAGCCATTCACAAGCTCCGGATTAACTTCTTCACCATTTACATAAACGGACCATTTCCTGCACCAGCTTGGAATACGAAGCGCAATAGATACCGGGCTTATGCTTTCTAAAACGACGCCTATCTTAACATTTCCGTCCCATGGGTATCTGCTGCACTGATTAAGAATCAATTTTCCGTTTTCAAGCTCAATTTCGGCCTCACCGCTAATATAAAGATGTATATATACGGTATTGTTATTTTTTGAGTATATGTAATTATTTAAAGATGTCAGCAGCCTTGCTACATTAGGCGGGCAGCATGCACAGGCAAACCATTTTTGACGTACAGGCTTCACATGGAATCTGCCGGGATTTTTCTCAGATGCTTCCGGCCAAACCTCAAGGGGATTTACATAAAAGAACCGTTTTCCATCAAGTGACATCGCGCCAAGTACATTATTATACAGCGCTCGCTCCATTACATCGGCATATATGCTCTTTTGCTCGATATTCAACATCCTGTTGGCAAAAAAGATTAATCCTATCGATGCACATGTTTCAGCATAAATCGTATCATTCGGTAAATCATAGTCAAAAGTGAACGCCTCCCCGTGGTGCGTCGAACCTATTCCTCCGGTAATATACATCTGTTTGGAAACAATGTTGTCCCACAATACCCTGCAGGCATCCATCAGTTCGTTATCTCCTGTTTCCGCCGCTATATCCGCCATGCCGGCATACATATAAACTGCCCGAACCGCATGGCCAACCGCGGATTTCTGTTCCCGCACCGGTTTGTGTGCCTGGCAGTACTTGAGATCAGGCTTTTTTGAAACAGTGTTGGTCCAAAAAGAATATCTGCCGCGCTTTTCCCATTCAATATTGAAAAAATTCGGCTCCTTTCCCCGTTCATCAATGAAATACTTGCTAAGCTTTAAATATCTTTCATTCCCCGTTGCTCTGTAAAGCTTAACAAGTGCAAGCTCTATTTCCTGATGTCCGTCGTAACCATGAATTTTTTCAGGTTCAGGACCGAATACGGTATCAATATAGTCCGCAAAACGGCACATTATATCAAGAAGCTTTTTCTTCCCTGTAGCTTCGTGATACGCAACGGCAGCTTCGATCATGTGACCGGCCACATATAATTCATGACATTCATGCAGGTTTGTCCATCTTTTATCCGGTTGCTTTATAGTAAAGTGTGTATTAAGATAGCCATCCGGCTGCTGGGCTTTTTCAATTATGTCAATGATACTGTCCACCGCGGCTTCCAATTCGGAATCGGGGTGGGATTGCAGGCTGTAACCCACGGCTTCAATCCATTTGGCCACATCACTGTCCTGAAATACAAAGCCCCTAAATTCTCCTTCTTCAAGACCGGCGGCAATCCGTAAATTTGTCACCGCATGGCTTGGTTCCGCATCAGGAACACGATCATTCAGAGCCTCCCACTGGTACGGTATCACCGTATTGCGTACCAGCTCTACATACTTCGACCAGAAAAGGTCGGATATCTTTACCTTGTTTAAAGGAACAGGCTGGCAGTTTGCCATTTAATACACTCTCCTTCCTTAGCGTAAAAATTTTTTTGTTCATATAATATACCAATATTATGAGTATGCCAAATAAAACTTGTTTTGTCAGTATTATAAAAAACACAAAAGGTGGAGAATATTGACTTATAAAAAGTATAACTTGTAAGGTTCCTTTGTTTTATTATTGACTATAGGCGTGTATTATGGTACTTTTAGCAGGAACGGTTTTTTAGTTATCAATAAATTTGACTTCTTAGGGAGGTGCAAAATATGAATTCATTAATTGTGACTTTGGTCGGCATGTTTGTTGTGTTCTGTGCACTGCTGCTCATTATTCTGTGTATTGTTATTTATTCAAGGTTAATCCGGATAAAGGCTCAAAAACCTAATAACCATGAATACAGTTCCGTAAAACAAAATAACAATGTTCAAAAGCCGGCATCCGAAAACAATGCTTTGCCGGCTGATAGCATTAGTCCCGAATTGCTCGCCGTTATTACGGCTGCGGTGTCGGCATGTATGCAGAGTACAAATACCGGGTATACGGTCAGATCCATAAAAAGGATTGGTCATACAACACCGATATGGAATGTTGCCGGAAGGAATGAGTATATCCTTTCCAAACTATAGGCTTAGGTGGGTTACCATCTTACGCCTCGTTTTATTATATATTATGTTTAAAAGGAAGGTTATGATTAATGTGGTATGATTTCACAAACGCGATAAAAGCGCTTGCCGCTGAATCCGGATTTGCAAATATTACCTTATTGCATCTTATTATGATTGTTTTGGCTTTATTCTTTTTATACCTTGCGATTGCAAAAAAATATGAACCGCTTCTGCTGGTTCCTATTGCATTTGGAATGCTGCTTGCAAATCTTCCGCTTGGCGGATTAATGCATCCGGAACTATGGGATGCCCAGCCTTTGGAT
Source organism: Clostridiaceae bacterium (assembly GCA_012730095.1). Lineage (GTDB taxonomy): Bacteria > Bacillota > Clostridia > DSM-8532 > DSM-8532 > DTU069. The sequence goes on along the minus strand of JAAYBO010000197.1, from coordinate 8,994 downwards.
TACGGCGCAATTCTCCACAACGGAGGCCTGTTGGATTTATTGTATCTGGGAGTAAAACTTGGTATTTATCCCCCGCTTATTTTTCTTGGCATAGGTGCTATGACAGACTTCGGTCCTCTTATCGCAAACCCGAAAAGCCTTTTACTTGGCGCGGCCGCGCAATTTGGCATATTCGGAACATATATAGGGGCTATGGCATTTGGCGCTTTTACCCCTCAGCAGGCGGGTTCAATTGCAATAATCGGCGGAGCAGACGGTCCTACCGCTATTTGGCTTACGTCAAAGTTAGCTCCCGAGCTTCTTGGACCTATCGCCCTTGCGGCATACTCATATATGGCTCTGGTGCCAGTAATTCAGCCTCCGATCATGAAGGCTCTTACTACGAAAAAGGAACGCGAGGTTATAATGAAACAGCTCAGGCCTGTGTCAAAGCTTGAAAAAATTCTTTTCCCGATTGTTGTATGTGTGCTTGTGATACTTATCATCCCTTCGTCGGCACCTCTTGTAGGAATGCTTATGCTTGGAAACCTGTTCAGGGAAAGCGGCGTTGTCGAAAGGCTGAATGATACTGCCCAGAATGCGCTTATTAATATTGTTACAATTTTTCTTGGGTTGACAGTAGGCTCTACAGCAAGTGCGGATAAACTCAGTCAGCCGGGATTCGGTATTCAGGCACTGCTTATTATTGGGCTTGGTCTCGTCGCATTCTGTATTGGAACAGCATCCGGAGTTCTATTCGGTAAATTGATGTATATATTCTCGGGAGGAAAAATAAATCCGTTAATAGGTTCTGCCGGAGTATCTGCAGTTCCAATGGCAGCACGTGTTTCACAAAAAGTCGGCCAGGAAGCAAATCCCCAGAATTTTCTTTTAATGCATGCTATGGGTCCTAATGTTGCCGGTGTTATCGGTTCGGCCGTTGCTGCGGGCGTACTGCTTTCGATGCTCGGATAGCGCTAATGCAGCTTAATCGGATAACCGAACAGTTTATTTATCCGGCAAAAAGGTGAATTTATATGAAATATGTGGTTTTATTAGGTGACGGGATGGCCGACTGTCCTGTCTCCGCTCTGGGCGGCAAGACACCCCTTGAAGCCGCAAATAAACCAAATATGGATTTTCTTGCGCGAAACGGGGATATAGGCCTTGTGAAAACCATCCCTGACGGGATGCCTCCCGGAAGCGACGTTGCTAACTTATCTGTCTTCGGATATGAACCTGGAGTTTATTATACGGGGCGTTCACCATTTGAAGCAGCAAGCATGGGTATCAGTATGACCGATACCGATATCGCTTTGCGATGCAATCTTGTAACTTTGTCGCCCGAAAATTTATATGAAGAAAAGACTATGGTAGATTACAGCTCCGGAGAAATCACTACCAAAGAGGCGCACGCCCTTATTAAGACGATAGCTGCCGAACTTAATTCGGAATCTTTTTCATTTTATTCAGGTATTAGCTACAGGCATTGCCTTATCTGGAAAAATGGAGAGGAAGGGGTTTCTTTTACTCCTCCGCATGATATCAGCGGAAAAAAAATTACTTCGTTTCTTCCCAAGGGAGAAAATAGCGAAATTTTTATATCATTAATGAAGAAAAGTGAAAAAATATTAAAAAACCACCCTGTAAATCTGTTACGTGAAAAAAATGGGCTAAACCCCGCATCTTCCATATGGCTGTGGGGACAAGGGAAGAAGCCGAAATTAGATCAATTCAGCAAAAAATATAACCTTACCGGAAGCGTTATATCGGCAGTGGATCTGATACATGGGATTGGGATATTAGCAGGCTTAAAACCCGTTCATGTTGAAGGGGCAACTGGAAATATACATACAAATTACATTGGTAAAGCAAAAGCCGCATTAAATGAACTTGAAAACGGAAGTGACTTTGTTTATATTCATGTGGAGGCTCCGGATGAATGCGGGCATCAGGGACTCGTCAAGGAAAAAATCCAATCAATTGAAAAAATTGATTCAGAGCTTCTTACACCTCTTTTAGAAGGTCTTGCGAAATGGAACTACTCTATTTTGCTGCTTCCGGATCATCCGACTCCGATTTCAACGAGAACACATTCACGCGAGCCCGTGCCGTTTGCAATATATAGAAGCACCGGCAGTATAAGTTCAGGCAAAACGCCGCGTTTTACCGAAAAAGACGCCGCGTCAACCGGTGTTTTTATTGAACGCGGGCATACACTGATAGACAGGCTGCTTGTCTGATTATCTTGGACTACAAAAAACTGTAACAGGCAATTCACTAATATCAAAAATGGTCCGGAGTGTAAAGTCCGGACCATTTTGCCCTTTTATTTTCTTATCTTAATCCTGCGCATTTAGTACTTCTTTCGTAGGAATTTTCAGTACCTGGCCAACAATTATGCTGTCGTATGGCGCCGGTATTTTATTGTACCTGCCTAATTTTTCAACATATATCCAGTTATCGCCGTAAAACTCCCTTGCAATTGATGAAAGCGTATCACCAGACTTTACCGTATACTCCCGGATTTCAGCTTGAGTCGGCTCCGGCGTAGCTTCCGGGGTAGTCTCAGGTGTGGCCTCCGGCGTGGTTTCCGGTGCGGACTCATCGTCAGTTTCGGGCGGCGGAGTTATTGTCGTGTCAGTAATACTCGTGTCAGGGGTTGTGTCTTCAAATTCATTCATCCTTTTATATATATTTTTTATTAAAAGGACAACTATCAGAATAAGCAGTACCGCAGTAAGTACGACACAACCGTAATATATCAGATTTTCATATTTCTTAATGCCTCCCTGTTTTTTATACTTATACGAGGGAGGAGGAGCACTTTTTTTAAGAGCGGATACTTTTGGTCTTTCCGATGATTTTCTTACAGTTCCGGAACCGGAGGATATCCTCTCAATACGAACAACCATAGCTGTCATATCATCTTCAGAACTGCGTTTTGCAGCCTCGGAAATTATACGGTAGGCAATATATGTACTGTCACTGCGCATTGAAAGAATGTCCTGAAGGTATTCTTCCCCTAAAGCATTGTATACTCCGTCACTAACCAAAAGGAATTTATCGCCTTCCACCAATTCAATGGGTTCGGACAACAGCAATGTTTTTTCATCCTCATCCGCAGCCATGTATTCTTGTATGCTTTCGGCTTCTTCATCAGAAATAATACCTAAATTGACAAGCCTTTTAGATTTGGAACGGTCATCCGTCATATGCTTGAAAACGTTCCCTCGGCAGAAATATATATGGCATGTTCCATAAGAGGAACCGACAGCTTTCCCGTCGGAAAGCAAAAGCCCTGCAAAACCCATCTGCCTGGCAGGGTCGGTATCGGGAACATTTCTTATATCGAGGAAACTGTCAAGGTATTTTCCCGTTTCCTGAACACGTGAAGCTAATTCTCTTGTTTTGAAATCCAAATCTCCTTCATGGACGGATATTTTTTCGTGATACTTTCCAACCTCGCGCAGTATGGAAAAACTCGCTCTCTGCTCGTCATCGGAAAATTCCATATGATCAGCCACAGCAAAGAAATATTCAGTTCCCCTGTTTTCCATTGACGCCTGCATATTATCAAGGTGGTGTTCAGACAAAAATTTGCCGTTCATGTAGAAATCATCACGGTTAGACTCTCTTTCATACCCTATGCGCGAATACACACACGCATTTATCTTTAATACATCGCTCATCTGGAATTCTCCTCTTTCGACAGGATTTTGGATATTTCTGATTTTTATCATATCATATGGATGAACCGGTTTCAACAAAAAACAAGCCGTTTAAAGCCGCCATTTCATTACAAAATTATTTCAACGTTGCACTTTTTGAACAATTGTACATTAGTTCAAAAACAGTTTCCAACATTATTCCCGCAGGGCTTGCTTCGCGGGTCGAGGCATTGCTGACGCGTTGCAGCAGGTACGCGGCTTTGGTTAAGCGGGTTGAGGCATTGCTGACGTATTCCAGCAGGTACACGGCTTTGGTTCGGGTGTTTCGTTTACTGTTTTTCTGGCATTGTTTACGCACGTCATTCTTTAGACGCATAAGCAGTAACAAATTAAAAAGAGCTATAGCAAAATCCAGCTTGACTTATTGACTTTTTTTGGCTCGGATAGTATACTTTAAATTGACAAATTAGAAATATAAATCATACAACTGGCGGACAATGTGGGATACCACAGGGGAGTATGATTTTTTAATAGCCGACCGCCTGGGCACTTTCGAAAAGAAAGTGCCCTGTTTTTATTTAACTGTATGGATTGGAGGGGATTAAATGAATCGTATTGAATGGAAAGGTTTTAAACCCGGAAGCTGGCAAACCTGCATTGATGTCGGCAGCTTCATACGTAAAAACTATACCCCCTATGACGAGGACGCTTCCTTTCTCTCGGAGCCGACCGAAAAAACCACCGCGTTATGGAATATATGCAAGGAACTGCTTAACAGTGAAATTAAAAAAGGCGGAGTTTTGGATATTGATACCGGCACAGTGTCAAGAATTACAGGCTACCCGGCCGGATATATAAACAGGGATCTTGAAGTAATCGTCGGACTTCAGACAGACTCTCCGCTTAAACGAGGCATATATCCAAATGGAGGAATACGCATGGCTGAAAAATCATGTGAAGCGTATAATACCTCTCTCCCGGAAGATATTAGCGGTATATTCAGAGCTTACAGGAAAACCCATAACGACGGAGTATACGGCGCATACACAAAAGAAATGAGGAAAGCCCGGCGCAGCGGCGTTATTACCGGACTTCCCGATGCTTACGGTCGTGGGCGTATTATTGGCGATTACAGAAGAGTCGCGTTGTATGGTGTCGATTTTCTCATAAGGGAAAAGCAGCAGGATTTGGATATTATCCTTGATATGGACATGAATGATGAAGTGATAAGGCTTCGAGAAGAGGTTTCCGAACAGATACAGGCTTTAAAGGATCTTGCGGCGATGGCGTTTTCATATGGCTTTGATATTTCAAAGCCTGCAGGAAACGCAACCGAAGCTGTGCAATGGACCTATTTCGCATTCCTCGCCGCAATGAAAGAAACAAACGGAGCGGCGAATTCACTTGGCAGGGTAAACACGTTTTTTGATATTTATATTGAGAGGGATCTCGCCAACGGCCTTTTAACCGAAGAAACAGCACAGGAATTGATTGATCAGTTTGTAATAAAACTCCGCCTTATTCGCCACCTGCGCACTCCTGAATATAACGAGCTTTTTGCCGGCGATCCGGTGTGGATAACCGAAGCGCTTGCAGGTATGTGCCGTGACGGGAGGCATATGGTAACAAAAACAACCTACAGGTTTTTGAAAACACTTTTGAACCTTGGACCGGCTCCAGAACCAAATCTTACTGTTTTATGGTCAACCCGCCTGCCTGAGCCTTTCAAACTGTTTTGCGCCGATATTTCGATGAAAACGAGCTCAATACAGTTTGAAAACGACGATATAATGCGGCCGTTATACCAGGATGACTACGGTATTTCCTGCTGTGTTTCCGCTATGAGTCTTGGCAAGGATATGCAGTTTTTCGGCGCAAGATGCAACATGCCGAAACTCCTGCTTCTGGCTCTTAACGGCGGCAAGGACGAAATTACTGGTGAACAGATAGCGCCTGAAACCGAAATATATCCTGATGAATATCTGGACTATAACAAAGTTTACACAAGGTTTGCCAATTTACAGAAGTGGCTTGCAAGGCTGTATGTAAACACAATGAACACAATTCATTACATGCACGATAAATACGCGTACGAACGGCTGATGATGGCACTGCACGATACCGACGTGCACAGGTATATGGCTTTTGGAATAGCCGGCCTTTCCGTTCTCGTTGATTCATTAAGTGCGATAAAATACACATATGTGAAAACAGTGCGAAACAGCCAGGGGTTAATAACGGATTTTGAAATTAAGGGGGAATACCCAAAATTCGGTAACGATGATGACCGAGCCGACAGTATAGCATGTATGATTGTCAAAGGCTTCATTAATGAATTGAAAAAAAACAACGCTTACCGGAACGCCGAGCATACGCTTTCGATACTTACAATAACATCAAACATTGTTTACGGTAAAAAGACCGGTTCGACACCCGATGGTAGAAAATTCGGAGAACCTTTCGCACCCGGAGCCAATCCGATGCACGGCAGAGACATTATGGGTGCTCTTGCCTGTCTGAATTCCCTTGCTAAACTGCCTTACTCAAGCTGCAGGGACGGAATATCCCTTACACTTTCACTTGTACCTAAAGCACTCGGAAAAGAACCCATTATCCAGCGAAGAAATTTCGGCGCCCTGCTTGACGGTTACTTTATGCAGGGAGGGCATCACGTTAATATAAATATCCTTGACCGCTCAACTTTAGAGGATGCAATGGAACATCCTGAAAAGTACCCGCAGCTTACAATCCGCGTTTCAGGATATGCGGTAAATTTCATACGCCTTACGAAAGAACAGCAGGCGGAAGTTATTTCCAGGACCTTTCACCAGGCAATGTAAAAACCTGGCTAAAAGGAGGTATTATGAACGGCAGGATTCATTCTTTTGAAACATTTGGGACGGCTGACGGGCCGGGAATAAGGTTTGTGGTTTTTCTGCAGGGCTGTAATTTCCGCTGCATATACTGCCACAATCCGGATACATGGCCATTATCGGCAGGCAGCGAATACAGTGCCGAAGAAATAGCGGAAATGGCCGCACGCTATAAACCGTATTTTGACGCATCATGCGGAGGAATCACCGTTTCGGGAGGCGAGCCGCTGCTGCAGATTAAATTTGTTACAGCGCTTTTTAAACTCTGCCGTGATAGAGGAATTCATACCTGCCTTGACACAAACGGTTCGGCCGTCCGGTCTGAGGATCTGGATGAACTGATGGAATACACGGATCTTGTACTTCTTGATATAAAACATATTGAGCCGGACATGCATAAAAATATCACTGCCGCCGTAAATCAAACGGTACTTTCTTTTGCAAAGTACCTGAATGATATCGGCAAACCATTTCATATACGTTCAGTGGTCGTACCCGGTCTTACCGATTCTCCTGCTTATATAACAGCTTTGAAAAATTTCTGTTCGGGATTTTCAACCGTTGAAAAAATCGAATTGCTGCCATTTCATAAATTGGGAGAATATAAATGGAAGGAGCTTGGCATTCCATACACTCTCGGTGATGTTCTACCCCCTTCAAACGAAAAAATGGAAGTATTAAACAAGATATTGAACAGCTGAATCTTTTATTTTTTCCGGTTGATTGAAACAATCGTCAAGGTTGGATATAATAGTATTAATACATTCCGGCGGCTTGTTACATATTCTCCGCTATTTAATCCGCTTGTTCAGGAATCTGCTTTCATTTAAAATAAAAGTCGAGGTGGGTAATATATGGCTAAAAAAGTTCATGAATACTTTAAAGTACGCAAGATCGTAAGCCTTAAAGACATGGTTAATCAAAGTGCCGAAAAATTCTCCGACTGCAGCGCCTTTACACTTAAGGACGAAGATGGCAATTTTTATTCCGTTACATTCAAGCAGTTTCAAGACCAAATTAACGCATTGGGTTGCGCTTTCATAAATCTTGGTTTAAAGGATGCGATGATCGCCGTTCTCAGTGAAAACCGCTATGAATGGTGTCTTACATATCTTGCTGTTGTTAACGGAGCTGGAGTTATTGTGCCGCTTGACAAGGAACTTCCCGAAAATGAGCTGGCGTCCCTTCTCTCACGCTCGGAAGCACAAGCCGTTATAACTTCGGCCGGTTACCTCGACAGCTTAATGAAAGTAAAAGATGCTCTTCCTTATCTTAAATATATTATCAGTATGGATCATAAGGAAGATGAGAATGGTGTTTTGTCTCTTCAAAAGCTGATTGATAAAGGGCAGCAGCTTATTAACGAAGGAAACCGCGATTATATTGACGCCGAAATAAACCCCGAAATCATGAACATGCTTATCTTCACGTCGGGCACAACCGATACGTCAAAAGGGGTTATGCTTTCGCATAAAAATATCTGCCATGACATAATGGCTGTTTCCCAGTTAATTTATGCCGATCACAATGACAGTATCCTGTCGATTCTTCCGCTTCACCATACATATGAATGTACCGCCGGGTTTTTAACGATGGTATACCTTGGTATTTCAATTGGTTTTTGCGAAGGTTTGCGTCATATATCAAAAAATATACAGGAATATAAGCCTACTTTGCTAATGTCGGTGCCTTTAATTTTAGAATCCGTATACCAGAAGATTGTTAAGAAAGCGAAAAAAGAACATTCGTACAAAAAACTTAAGTTTGGTTTGTTTATTGCTCCTCTGCTGAAAAATCTCGGCATTGATATCCGCAGAAAACTGTTCAGTCAGGTACATGACAGCCTTGGAGGGAATCTTAGAATAATAATATCCGGCGCCGCGGCATTGAACCCGAAAGTATCAAAGGCATTAAGGGCAATGGGTTTCAATCTCCTTCAGGGGTACGGGCTGACCGAATGTTCTCCGATTGTTGCGGTGAATCGCCTTGAGGTGTATAAAGACGGTTCTGTCGGTTTCCCCCTGGCCGGAGTCCAGGTTAAAATTGAAAATCCAGGCAAAGATAAAAAAGGTGAAATACTTGTTAAGGGCGATAATGTAATGCTTGGTTATTATAAAAACCGGGAAGCCACTGAAGAGGTTTTTAAAGACGGATGGCTCTGCACCGGAGACTTTGGTTATATAGACAGGGACGGATTTTTATTTATAACCGGAAGGAAGAAGAATGTAATTGTCACGAAAAACGGGAAAAATATTTATCCTGAGGATATCGAGCTTTATCTGAACAGAAGTGAATACATAAAGGAATCGCTTGTATACGGGGTTGACAGCGAAGATGACGAAGAAACAATTGTATGTGCCCAGATAGTGCCTAACATGGAGGCTATAATTGAACAGTTCGGCCAGGCACCCGAAAAGGAAGAGCTCGAAAAGCTAATAAAAGCCGAGGTTAAAAAAGCAAACAAAAAATTG
>JAAYBO010000196.1 GCA_012730095.1 Clostridiaceae bacterium | reverse complement strand
TTAACGCGCCGGATCCCGTGCTTTATATAAAGCAACTGAGGAATCTATCGTCGTTTTCTCCGCAGGGTGAAAAATAATGAATGCTTTGATTGTTGGAAACGGGCACTTTGAGCCGGGTGACACTTTTTTAGAGACGGTAAAGCTGTCTGATTTTATTGTTTGCGCCGACGGCGGAGCACGCCATTTATATAATTTGAGAATAAAACCCGATGTAGTCGTCGGTGATTTTGATTCGATTGACGCTGATCTTCTTGAAGAGTATAAAAAAACCGGGGTGGAAATTATTAAGTATCCCGTCCAAAAAGACTTAACTGATATGGAACTGGCGATTGAATGCGCTGCAGGCCGCGGCGCCAGTCGTATATTCATTATGGGTGCTTTCGGAACAAGAATTGATCACACCCTTTCAAACCTGCATCTTTTGCACCGAATATTGGATTCGGGTCTGGAAGCTGCTCTTATTGATGAAAACAATACCGTATATCTTATTAAGGATAAAATAAAAATAAAAAGAAAAGAAAATTATAAATTGTCTTTAATACCTGCAACTCTGATTGTTGAAGGCATTTATACCGGCGGGCTTGCCTATCCGTTAGCCGACGCGTCAATGAGTATGGGAACAACTATTGGAATCAGCAACGAATTTACGTCGGACGAAGCCTGGGTGAGCATACGAAAAGGCCGTCTCTATGTTGTTGTTTCAAAGGATTAACCTGAAAACATTTGCCACGCGTTAAAAAATGTTTTATACTTTAAAACATTGATACGTTATCCCAGGAGGTTTTACGTGAATAAAACACATCAAAATATGGGAGAAAAGAAAATCCCGGCACTGCTTTTAGAGCTTTCGGTACCGGCGACTGTCGGAATGCTTGTAAATGCACTGTATAATTTGATCGATACGATATTTGTCGGCAAAGGAGTTTCAAGCGATGCAATCGGCGGATTAACCGTGGCAATGCCTCTCCAAATGATTATTATGGCATTCGGCTTTTTAATTGGTATAGGCGCAGGTTCCCTAATTTCACGAAGTTTAGGAGCCGGTGATAATGAACGTGCGTACAGGACAGCGGGAAATGCGTATGCTTTTGTTACAATTATATCCGTTATTGCTGTTTTCATAGGGTTTTTGTTCATGGATCAATTTCTTATTCTGTTTGGCGCGACCGAAACCCTATTGCCATACGCTAAGGAATATTTATCCGTTATTCTGATGGGAAGCGTCTTTTTCATAATAACTCTGTGCTCAAACAATATAATCCGCGCCGAAGGAAATGCAAAGATGGCAATGCTGATTATGATTACCGGCGCGGTTATAAACATAGGCCTTGACGCGTTGTTTATATTTGTTTTCAGGATGGGTGTCGCAGGCGCCGCCTGGGCTACAATCATATCCCAGTTTTGTTCGTTTCTCGTTGTCGTATGGTATATGGCAGCCGGAAGAAGTTCCTTAAAGATTCGATTGCGTCATTTTAAGCCGGATTTAAGCGTGCTGAAAGAAATTTTCGGCGTAGGCACCGCGGGATTCATACGTCAGACTTCAGCAAGCGTCGTTGCAATAGTTGTAAACAACGCTTTGAAAATATACGGCGGAACTGAAGCGATAAACGTTATAGGCATATTTAACAGGCTAAGTATGTTTATGATTATGCCCGTGTTTGGAATCGTACAGGGAATGCAGCCCATTATGGGTTTCAATTACGGTGCGAAAAAACCAAAGCGGGTTATGGAAGTACTTAAGCTGAGCATGATCTCAGCAACGATAATTACAACGACAGCCTGGGCTATGTCACAGTTCATTCCGGAGTTTTTACTGTCACTGTTCATAAGGCCGGAGGAAAAAGAAGTCATACTGTCTATTGGGGTACCGGCGCTGAGGACGCTTATGGCCGTAATGCCGATAGTTGGGATACAGATTGTCGGTTCGGCTATGTTCCAGGCGTTGGGCAAGGCGATTCCTTCCATTGTTCTTGCTTCGCTGAGACAAATAATCCTATTGATCCCGATGGTACTAATACTTTCAAAAATTGCAGGCGTAACAGGGGTATGGATTTCGTATCCCGTTTCCGATTTCATATCGGTTGTTATGACCGCAGTATTTGTATTGTATGAGCTAAAGAAATTAAAAAATATTTTTGAAAATCTAAAATCTCAAACTCAATCATAATATATAACAGAAGAATTATAACCCGGAGAGCGGCGGCTTGTGCGTAAATGTTTTATTCTGTCTATAGACGGCGGGGGGATCAGAGGCATAATTCCATCAATATTTCTTGCATCTCTGAAAGAAAACCTGCAAAAAATAAATATTAACGAGCCTTTTCACCAAATATTCGACCTGATGGCAGGGACATCAACCGGCGGTCTGATAGCTCTTGCTTTGAGCGTTCCTTTATTTAAAAAGACAGATGGGGATATGTACGATCTAAACGGGGGCATACAGGCTCAAAAGCTTCCATTTTTGTATGAAACAATGGGCAGCGCTGTGTTTCCCGGTAACAAACATAAGGTAATTAAGGTTATAAGGCAGCTTTTTACAAGTAAATACAGCTCGGTGCCGTTCAGAAAGATATTGTATGATATTTTTAAAGAATGCAAGGTTAAGCAGGCTTTGACGAATCTGCTTATTACGTCATTTGATATGAAAACGATGCAACCTGTGTTTATTAAAAAAAGGCCGGACTTTGTCGGAGGAGATGAAGACCTCGATTTCTACATGGTGGACGCCGCTTTGTCAACGTCGGCGGTACCGACTTATTTCTCTCCCGCATATGTAAAAAGCTTAGGGCAGAGCAGTATGGAATTCTGTCTTGTGGACGGCGGGATTTTTTGCATTAATCCTTCACTCAGTGCTCTTATAGAAGCCCGCAAGATACTCCGGTGCGATGAATATGTAATTCTTTCGTTAGGTACCGGTGTTCAAACGGAAGAGTATAAAACCGAAACGATGAAAAGGTGGGGGTTTTTTAACTGGATTGCGCCGTGGCTGAATGTTCCGCTTATAACTGCAGTTGGTGACGGGCAGAGGATAAGCACGAACCATATGCTTAAAAAGCTGCCGAAAGTGAACCTGTACAGGGTTGATGTAAATCTTGACAGAGGAAAAGGAAAGATGGACGACGGCAGCGATGAAAACCTGACCTATTTGCGGAATAAAGCATATGAAATGCTTTATCTGCATGATGAAACGATTAAAAACGTCGTACGGGAAATAATTGAAGCATAATACGTTAAACGGTTACACCCTTACCCACAATCAACGGCCAGTTCGTATCACCGTTAAGCTGTTTTTCAATGCTGATGATCACATTCTTATCAAGTATACAGTTATCAAGAGATGCGTTCTCGCCTACAATTGAACCCTGCATTATTATGCTGTTTTTAACAATAGCTCCTTTTTTAATTTTTACACCCCTGAAAACAATGCTGTTTTCGACATGACCTTCAATTATGCAGCCGTCTGCTATAACACAGTTTTTTACCACCGCTTCCTCGTTATATTTAGCGGGAGGCTCATCTTTTACCTTTGTAAAGATTTTTCCGTTTTTAACAAACAATTCATAGCGGACATCAGGATTTAAAAGCTCCATGTTGGAGCGGTAATAAAGTTGTATTGTCGTCAAAGGCCTCCAGTAACCTTTGAATTCATACGCATATAAACGCAGTTCGGTAAGCTTTTTTATCAAAATGTCCTTTACAAATTCAAAATACCCGTGTGCGGCGCTGTCTTCAAGAAGGGATATCAACAGTTTTCTTTTTATAATATATATGCCCATCGAAGCAAAATTACTTTTGGGGTTTAATGGTTTTTCCTGAAAATCAATTATGCGCTGCTCACTGTCTCTTTCGATTATCCCAAGATGTGTTAATTCTTCCTGACTGAAATCATACATGTACCGGCACGCTATTGTTATATCCGCATCCTTGTCAACATGCTGTTCGAGCATCTCACCGTAAAGCATGTTATAGATCGCGTAACCCTGGTTTATAACGACAAATTCCTCATTGCTGCGATTTAGAAACGTAAGGTTGCTGTACATTGCGTCAGCCGTTCCCCTGTACCACCCGGAGCCGTATTCGGAAAGGTATGGGGGGAAAATAAAAAGCCCGTCGTTTTTTCTGTCCAAATCCCATTCCTTCCCCGAGCCAAGGTGATCCATCAGTGAGCGGAAATTATACTGCGTTGGTATCCCAATATTGCGAATCCCCGAATTTACCATGTTTGAAAGCGCAAAATCAATCGCCCTGTATTTTCCGCCGAAAGGCACCGCTGAGATTGAGCGTTCAAGCGATAATTCCTTCAGCCTGTTGTTTTTTCCTCCGGTAAGTATAATGCCCATAGTATTATGCACTTTGCTCATCTCCTTTCATTACGAATGAACCCGATGGAATATAGGAGGACGTGAAATCCTCGGCGGAAATGTGGTTATCGATAGCAACATTACAGCCTATAACCGTATCATCCGGTATATTCGAGCATGAACCGATTACGGTAATTTTCGTCTGGTAAACCTTACTGTTATAGCTGCTCTCAGCATATTCACCGTTTCCGGTCACCACATTCGTTCCTATCGTTGTTTTTTCACCTACAATTGTGCAGCAAATGTGCGAGTTTGATTTTATCGTGCTGTTTGACATAATAATAGAATCTTCAATCAACGCGTTTTTTTCAATAACGACACCCGGAAAAACTACGGAATTTTTTACATGCCCATAGATCATGCATCCTTCCGCGATAATTGAGCGTGTGACATGACCGGTATCGCTTATATAATTCGCGGGTTTTACAGGATTTGGGGTATAGATCCTCCAATACGGGTCAAACAGATTGAATTGCGGCACCCTTGTAACCAGATCCATATTCGATTCCCAGTATGACTGAATGGTTCCGACATCCCGCCAATAGCCGGAGAATGGATATGCCCATATATTCCTTTTTTCCTGCACAAGCATCGGTATAATGTTTTTGCCGAAATCGTGCACGGATTGTTCATTTTGGTGGTCCGAAACGAGAAGTTCCTTGAGAACCGGCCATTTGAACAGGTATACTCCCATAGACGCCAGCGTGCTTTTCGGGTTTTCCGGTTTTTCCTCGAATTCATAAATTTTTCCGTCATCAGTGGTATTCATTATTCCATACCGGCTTGCTTCTTCAAGCTTAACGTTTATTACCGAAATAGTGGCGTCGGCGTTGTTTTTTTTGTGATAGTCAAGCATCAGCGAGTAATCCATTTTATATACATGATCCCCTGAAAGGATAATAACGTTTTCCGCGTTCTGTTCTTCAATGTAATGTATGTTTTGATATACCGCATCGGCACTGCCGGAATACCATTCACCTTTATGCTGTTTTGTAAATGGGGACAGTATCGTTACACCACCGTTCATCCTGTCCAAATCCCATGGCTTTCCGATCCCTATGTGATGATTCAATTGAAGCGGGCGGTATTGTGTAAGAACGCCAACAGTATCAATCCCGGAGTTAATACAATTGCTGAGTGTAAAATCAATAATCCGGTATTTCCCGCCGTATAAAACAGCTGGTTTTGCGAGAAGTTTTGAAAGAACCCCAAGCCTGCTTCCTTCTCCTCCGGCCAAAATAAGGGCTATCATTTCTTTCGCCATTTCATCTCTTGCCTTCCTTCTCTTTTTAATGTGAATGTTTGAAAATATCATTCTATGTATGCGGGTGAAAATATCGTTTTTGCCCGCTAAATCATATTTATATTACTGTTTATTAAATAAAATGCCCGTATTTCATAAAAAATAAAATTAAATATGGGGAAGTAAAAAATATTCCCCATATTTTAAAATAATTATTGATTTATCAGGGCAAAATTTGTTATAATTAAATTAAAGTCAAAGAAAGTCAAAGTCGATGGAGGGTGACAGATGCAGTACAGGGACTACTACAAAATCCTTGGTGTTAGTAAGAACGCAACCCAGGATGAAATAAAAAAGAGCTTTCGTAAACTTGCAAAAAAATATCATCCCGACGCGAACCCCGGAGACAAAAAAGCCGAAGAAAAGTTTAAGGAGGTTAACGAAGCTTACGAGGTTTTGGGAGATCCGGAAAAACGAAAAAAGTATGATCGGTTCGGGGTAAATTTCAGAAACGGTATGGATTTTGATCCGTCCCAATTTGGGCATTATCAATATAGAACAAGTAACAGCGGATTCAGTGACTTTTTTAACATGTTTTTCGGTGACGGGGGGATAGATATTGATGAACTTTTCGGGGGCATGCGCGGATTTAAAACAGGTTATACCAGCGGGCAGCACCGGTACCGCGGCGATGATATCGAAGCAGAGATGCATATAACCCCGGAGGAAGGAATGGCAGGAAGTGAAAAAACTTTCAGCATTCGAACGGAAGCTGGTACGAAGACACTTTCGGTAAAAATCCCGAAGGGAATTCCCGAAGGCGGAAAAATTAAGCTTGCCGGTCAGGGCAACCCCGGAATCGGCGGCGGACCAAACGGTGACATGTACATTGTTATACGTTTTAAAGAAGGCAAATACAGGCTTGAAGGAAACGACCTTATTCAAAAGGCCGATGTATACCCATGGGTGGCTGCTCTTGGAGGGGAAATAAAGATATCGGCTCCTGACGGACAGATGCTCGTTAAAATACCACCGGGCATACAAACCGACCAGAAGATACGTATTTCAGGAAAAGGCTACGGGAAACCCGGCGGCAAGCGCGGTGATTTGTATATATTGATTAAAATAGTCAATCCGAGAGCATTGACAGCCGAACAGCGGAAATTGTATGAAATGCTGAAAAACACATAAGCGGTTTTTTTACCTTAGCAGTTTCTATATTTAATATACACGTTTAAACTTCTGAAAAAATTGTTCTGCGAGATACTTGGAAGGGGAGAGTGAAAATGAATTTTGAAAAATTCACCGATAAAGCACAGGAAGCTGTTGTCCAGGCCCAGCAGCTGGCAATAAAATTTGATCACCAGCAGGTTGACGGAGAACATCTGCATATGGCGCTTATAGATCAGGATGACGGCTTGATACCAAAGCTTGTACAGTTATGCGGCGCCGATCCCGGGCTTTTAAAAAAAGATCTGGAACAGATCCTGGATAAGCTGCCCAGGGTTTATGGTACCAATGTTAACAATGTTTACGCAACCAGGCGTTTTAATCAGATCCTTATTAAAGCCGAAGATGAGGCAAAACGTTTCAAGGATGAATATGTCAGTGTTGAGCATATATACCTTGTAATGCTTGCCGAAAGGAACACTCCGTCGAGCCGCCTGTTTTCAAGCTACGGTATTGACCGGGAAAAAATATTGTCTGCGCTTACTAAAATACGCGGTGATGAAAGGGTAACAAGCAAAAATCCGGAAGAAGGGTACGAAGCACTTCAGAAATACGGCCGTGACCTTGTTGAGCTTGCAAAGAGCGGTAAACTTGATCCGGTAATAGGAAGGGATCAGGAAATACGGCGCGTTATACGGATCCTTTCCCGCCGCACAAAAAACAACCCGGTTTTGATCGGTGAGCCCGGAGTGGGCAAAACCGCGGTAGCGGAAGGACTTGCCCAGAGGATACTGAAAGGAGATGTTCCGGAAGGTTTGAAGGACAAGACAATATTTGCGCTTGATATGGGAGCGCTGATAGCCGGAGCGAAATTCAGGGGAGAATTTGAGGAGCGACTTAAGGCGGTACTCAAGGAAATATCACAATCAGAGGGCCGAATAATATTGTTCATTGACGAACTTCATACAATTGTAGGGGCAGGCAGAACCGATGGCGCGATGGATGCCGGAAATATCCTTAAGCCAATGCTTGCACGCGGCGAACTTCACTGCATAGGCGCAACAACGTTGGATGAATACCGTAAATATATTGAAAAAGATGCCGCTCTCGAAAGAAGGTTCCAGCCGGTTATCGTAGATCAGCCGACAGTTGAGGATACGATATCAATACTCAGGGGACTAAAAGAGCGGTTCGAAATACATCACGGCGTACGCATTACCGACAATGCCATTATTGCCTGCGCAGTTTTATCAAACCGTTATATAACTGACCGTTTTCTTCCGGATAAAGCAATAGACTTAATGGACGAAGCGGCTTCGATGCTCCGTATGGAAATCGACAGTATGCCGTATGAGCTTGATGAAATAAACCGCAGGATAATGCAGTACGAGATAGAGCACCAGGTCCTGTCAAAAGAGAAAGACGAAGCCTCTAAAAAAAGAATGGAGCAGATACGGCAGGAGATTCAGCGCCTTAAGCAGGAAGCCGAAAACCTGAAAGCGCAGTGGGAGATGGAAAAGAGCTTTATCCAAAAGGAAAAGACGTTAAAAGAGGAAATAGAGCAGGTTAAATATGATATTGAAAAAGCGGAGCGCGACTATGACCTTGAAACGCTTGCGAAATTGAAACATGGAAGGCTTCCGGAGCTTGAAAAAGAGATGGAGGAATATAAGAGCCGTCAGGCAAGTCTTGATAAGCAGCTGCTGAAAGAAGAGGTAACAGAGCATGAAATAGCCGAAATTGTTTCCAGGTGGACCGGTATTCCGGTAACAAAATTAGTTGAAGAAGAGAAGGAAAAGCTTCTGAACCTTGAAAATCAACTGCATAAGCGTGTCATCGGACAGGATATAGCGGTTAAAGCGGTATCCGACGCAGTGTTAAGGGCGCGCGCAGGTTTAAAGGATCTCACAAAGCCGATAGGCTCGTTTATTTTCCTTGGACCTACCGGTGTAGGCAAGACAGAGCTTGCGAAAGCATTGTCCGAAGCCCTTTTTGACAGTGAAGACAACATGATCCGCATAGATATGAGCGAATATATGGAAAAACATTCGGTTGCACGCCTTATTGGAGCGCCTCCCGGATATGTGGGGTATGAGGAAGGCGGCCAGCTCACCGAAGCTGTTCGACGTAAGCCCTATTCAGTTATTCTTTTTGATGAAATTGAAAAAGCTCATCCGGATGTATTCCATGTACTGCTTCAGCTTCTTGACGACGGCCGACTTACCGACAGCCAGGGAAGGACCGTGAACTTTAAAAACACCGTCATTATAATGACATCAAATATCGGCGGAAATATCCTTCTTGAAGCTATTTCCGAAAACGGGGAAGAAATTCCCGAAGACGTTAAGGATGCGGTGATGGAACACCTGAAGGTTCAATTCAGGCCGGAATTTTTAAACCGTATCGATGAAGTGGTTTTGTTTAAGCCTCTTGGACGGAATGACATGTACAAAATTATTGATTTGGTTGTCGATGAGCTTCGAATGAGATTGCAGGAAAGAAGGATAGGTCTTGAAATAACGGAAAAGGCAAAGGATGTGATACTGGAGAGGTCCTATTCTCCCGCATACGGTGCAAGGCCGCTGAAACGCTATATACAGAAGATTGTCGAAACCGAGCTTGGCAGAAAAATCATATCAGGTGAAATCCGCGATGGAAATATGGCAGTTATCGATGCCGCAGACGGGGAGCTAATTTTTAAAGTAAAAAACCTCCCGCTCTGACAGCGGTTTATCATAGATCTGCAGCCCTTGATTCATTTTTATGGATTGGGGCTGCATTTTTTGTGTATTGACGTGGGAACTTTTTATTGTTATTATATGTACATATGAACAAGTGTACATATGTTATTGTAAAAGAGGTTAAATTATGAAAACTGAAAAAGACAGAATTACAAGCTGCGATTGTAACTTAATCCACAAGGAAACGGTGGAATATGTTGCCGGAAAAATGCCGTCTGAAGAGGATTTATATGATCTTGCCGAGCTTTTTAAGGTATTCGGTGATACAACAAGGATTAAAATACTATGCGCACTGGTGGAAGCGGAAATGTGTGTGTGTGATATTGCCGCACTGCTGAACATGACACAGTCTTCAATATCCCATCAATTAAGGATTTTGAAACAGGCAAGGCTTGTACGTTACAGGAGAGATGGAAAAGTAGTGTATTATTCCATTGATGACGAACACGTGAAACAGATATTTGATCAAGGTCTTATCCATTTGAAAGAGAGATGATTTTGTTAAGCGTAGATGATACGGGGCTAATCGTTTCGCACTGCTTTTACCTGTGTGTCCCGGTGTATTGAATTTGATAGACAAAGTTTTTACAGCTAATGTTGGGGGGCTTATTATGAGGGAAAAATGCGAATTGGTTTTGGAAGGCGTAAATTGCGCAAATTGCTGCGTGGAAAGAGAAAGGAAAAACAACTCAACATTTACCACTGCCGTTATTGGTGCGGTGGTGTATATTCTGGCGCTGTTATTTCCTTTTTCTCCAATATATCGTTTTGTGTTATATCTAACAGCTTATATGTTTCTTGGAGCGGAAGTTTTATACAAGGCAGGAAAGAGTATTATTCAAGGGAAAATATTCAATGAAAATTTTCTCATGGGAATTGCTACACTTGGTGCATTCGCAATCGGGGAATATGCCGAAGGTGTCGCGGTAATGCTTTTTTATCAAATTGGCGAGTTTCTCCAGGATAAGGCGGTAAACCGTTCAAGGCAATCGATAACGGCGTTGTTGGATATAAGGCCGGAAAGCGCCAATGTGATAGAAAATGATATAACTGTAAAAAAGCATCCGGAATCGGTTTCGATAGGTGAAATTATTATTGTAAAGCCCGGGGAGCGGATTCCGCTTGATGGGATTGTAATAAAAGGTCGTTCAGATATTGATACATCCGCTTTAACGGGCGAATCGATACCGAAAGCGGTGGAACCGGGAACGGAGGTTTTTTCGGGAACAGTAAATTTAAGTGGAGTGTTAACTGTAAAGGTTAACAAATTTTATCAGGACTCTGCCGCGGCGAAAATTCTGGACCTGGTTGAAAAGGCCGGAGCAAAAAAAGCGCCGGCGGAAAAATTCATAACGCGTTTTGCAAAGGTTTACACACCTGTTGTAATTACCGCAGCAGTCCTTTTAGCTTTTATGCCTCCTCTTGTTGTTTTGGCATTGAATTCGGAAAATTTAGTGCCGGAGCAATTAATTCCGCCGGCTATAAAATCGGCTGCGTCAATGGATGCGAAAGCTCTGTTTTATATGTGGATTTACAGGGCACTTGTATTTTTGGTAATTTCGTGTCCGTGCGCACTTGTTATTTCCATTCCGCTGAGCTTTTTCGGAGGGATTGGCAGAGCTTCGAGAAACGGAGTTCTGGTTAAGGGTGCAAATTATCTGGACGCGCTGAACCATGTTGGGACAGTTGTATTTGATAAAACGGGAACACTGACAAATGGTGTTTTTAAGGTGGTTGAAATTGTTCCGTCGGGGCAGATGCGGGAAGATGAAGTTCTATACTATGCCGCGCTGGCTGAAAGCTATTCAAACCATCCTATTGCCAATTCAATCGTAAAAGCCAACGGCGGGATACCTGCCGATAGTACGCCGGAACAGTATAGGGAAATTCCGGGGTATGGTGTCACGATTAATGCTTCCGGTAAGGATATATTAGTCGGGAACGCTGATTTAATGAGGTCCGAGGGAATAGATCCGCAAAACTCTGAAACTGACGGCACTGCAATACATGTAGCAGTAGATGGGTTATACGCGGGATACCTGATTATTTCCGATACGGTAAAGGAGGGCTCGAAAGAAACGATACGGCAGTTAAAAAGGATGGGGATAAAGACAGCAATGTTAACCGGTGACAGGAATCATACTGCCGATAATATAGGGAAAGAACTGGGCATTGATGAAGTATATTCGGAACTGCTGCCCGATGAAAAGGTTGAAATTTTAGAAAATATTGTTTCAAAAAACGCTAAAAACAGAAAGACATTATATGTTGGTGACGGGATTAATGACGCGCCTGTATTGGCGCGTGCCGAAGTTGGAGTAGCGATGGGCGCCCTTGGTTCGGAAGCTGCGATTGAAGCTGCCGATATTGTCCTTATGACCGATGAGCCCGGAAAGCTGATCACTTCAATTGAAATTGCCGGAAAGACGAGAAAAATCGTATGGCAGAACATTATCTTTGCCTTTGCGGTTAAAATTTTGGTTCTCGTATTGGGAGCAGGCGGTATAGCTACAATGTGGGGAGCGGTATTCGCTGATGTCGGCGTTGCCCTAATAGCTGTTTTGAATTCCATAAGGCTTATTGGAAAAAGAACATA
>JAAYBO010000195.1 GCA_012730095.1 Clostridiaceae bacterium | reverse complement strand
TATATGGAATTACATGTATTCTCCAATAGACGGTGTAATTAATGGCATACTGGCATGGATCGGTATTTCTGAAACACCTATTAATTTTCTGGGTGATCCTAAATATGCTTTATATTCAGCTGTTTTGACCCAGCTTTGGCAAGCATTCGGTTTTACATTTATTATATACATCGCCGGACTTAAAGGAATACCCAAGTCATATTATGAAGCAGCTTCAATAGACGGTGCTAATGGTTGGGCAAAATTCAAATGTATTGAATTGCCTTTGCTTGCACCGGTTACAAAAATATTGCTAGTGGTAGATTTCATTGCCTGCCTTAAATTGTTTGATTTATTCTATATAATGACTAAAGGGGGGCCAGGGTATCATACAGAAACATATACCTTAATGATATTTCGAGAAGCATTCTCAAACTCAAGAATGGGTTATTCAACGGCAATAAGTATAATACTGTTTTTGATTATTCTTGCAGCAACTTCTATACAAATTACAATACTTAACAAAAGGGAGGTCGATTATTAAATGACAAACAGTATCGGACCTAAGTTGAGGACACTGACGAAGTATGTTGAAGTAGTTCTTAAACTGGCTTTTGTTTTATTGTACCTATCTCCCTTATATATCTTGTTTGTAATTTCTGTAAAATCTCCTAAGGAATTTGCTGAAACTTTGTATTCTTTTCCAAATAGAATAGAGATAGATAATTACCTGTTTGCCATTAAAATGTCTAAATTTCCACGCCTTTTGTTTAACAGTATATTAATTACAGCTACTTCAGTGATTATTCTTATTACGATTGCATCAATGGCGGCATATATAATGGAAAGAAAAAAAACCAGATTTTATAAAATACTGTACGCATTCTTTTTATCAGGTTTGATGATTCCTGTACAGATAATCATGCTCCCATTATATAAAATGGTTATGACCTTAAATTTAATGAACACTCCTTTTGCATTAATTCTAGTTTTTGTTGGAGGTGCGATTCCTTTTGTTACATTCTTTTTGGTCGGTTTTATGAAAACTATTCCGGTTGAGCTCGATGAGTCTGCCATGATTGACGGCGCAAGCAAGTTTGTAACATTTTGGAGGATTGTTTTTCCATTGATGAGACCCGCTATACTGACTGCGACAATAATACAAACGCTATTTTTCTGGAATGAATTTTTGCTGCCTCTGCTTTTCCTAAAATCATACGACAAGATGACATTGATGGTAGGGATATATAATTTTGTCGGTCAAAGGTACACACAATGGAATTATATTTTTGCACTGATTACACTGGCAATTTTGCCCATTATTATTCTTTATATTATTTGTCAAAAATACATAGTTGATGGTATAGTTGCAGGTGCATTAAAAGGTTAAGAGGAGGAGTATCAGTTGGACGAATTGTTATCAAGAGAAAGGGTAGAATTAGCTCTTTCGCATAAAAATACCGATAGGGTACCAACAGATTTCTGGGCAGTAGAAGAAGTAATTAAAAACTTGTCAATACATTTTAATCATGCAAGCGAAGAAGAAATTTTGCAGTATCTAAATGTTGATCTTAGATTTGTTTGGCCGGATTACATAGGACCAGCAAATTTAGTGCTCCCGGACGGATCATATATTGACTATATGGGACATCATCACAGGATAGTCAGTAATGATTTCTGTACATATGAGGAATACGCTGGCTTCCCTCTTGCTTATGTTCAAACTCTTGATGATTTGACGAGATATGATAAATGGCCAGATGCGAACTGGTGGAATTGGGATACCTTCTCAGAGAAAATTGGTGATCTGCATGACAAATACTATATTAAACTTCATGCAGGAGGAATATTTGAACAGGCTTGGGGTTTGCGCGGAAATGAGGAATTTTTTGTAGATATGGGTACTAACCCCGAAATACCCCATTATATAATGAATAAGATCTGCGATTTTTACTGCTGCTTTATTAAAAAGGCTATGGAAGCCGCCGGAGATAAAATAGATATGGTATACACTTATGACGATATAGCGTCTCAGAATTCACTCCTTATGTCCCCGGGTATGTGGGCTGAGTTTATTAAGCCTTACCACGAAAAAGTAAACAAGGTAATAAAAAATTATGGAAAGAAGATTATGTACCACTCTTGCGGAGCAATAAGACCACTTATCGGTGAATTACAAAAACTCCACATTGATGTGCTCAACCCGCTTCAACCACTGGCTAAGGGCATGGATCTTACCGAGATTAAGAATACTTACGGAAATAAGCTTTGTTTCCATGGCGCAATAGATATTCAAGAATTGCTTCCTAAGGGTCCTCCTGGTAGAATAAAAAAAGAGGCACAGCGTGTGGTTAATATATTGGGCAAAGATGGGGGTTTTATACTTGCTTCTGCTCATTATATCCAGGCAGATACTCCGGTGGAGAACATTCTGGCTTTATATGATCTAAAATGCCGGGTGCCTATTAATCTATGAATAGCAGTAATGATTATGCGTGAAGGAGAGTGAACTCCGTGAAAAAGATAACTGTCATAGGAAGCCTGAATATGGATTTGATTGTTAATACACCAAGAATACCTATTTTGGGTGAAACAATACTAGGAAATGGATTTATGACTGCACCTGGTGGCAAAGGAGCAAACCAGGCAGTTGCCGCTGCAAGGCTTGGAGCACAGGTATGCATGATAGGTTGTGTAGGCAATGACTCTTTCGGAAAGGATTTAATTGAAAATTTAAGAGTGAATAATGTTTCAACAGAATATATAAAAGTTATTGATGGAGTCTCTACTGGGGTTGCTATAATCGTGGTTAAAGGCGGTGATAATTTCATTATTGTTGATCCAGGAGCCAATTCGCGACTGACATGTGAAATGATTGATAGTTTAGAAGAAGTGATTAAGAAAAGCTCTATGGTTGTAATACAACTTGAAATTCCTATTGAAACTGTTTATAGGGCCATAAAGATTGCCAAAAAACACGGAGTTAAAGTCTTACTGAATCCTGCTCCTGCACACAAGCTTTCAGATGACATTCTTTCTATGGTAGACATTTTTACCCCCAATGAGAGTGAGAGCGAAATAATTACCGGTCTTCCTATAAAAAGTGTCATGGATGCCAAAAAAGCTGTTATGTTACTTAAAGAAAAAGGTGTCGCAAATGTAATCGTCACTATGGGTTCAAAGGGAGCTGTTTACAGCAGCGGAAATCAAATTATTCATAAGCCGGTTGATAAAGTAATGGCGGTAGATACGACGGCAGCGGGAGATTCTTTCACTGGAGCTATTGCAACAGCTATCATGAAACGTAACTGTATAGATGAGGCAGTAAATTTTGCAAATATTGTGGGAACTTTAACAGTCATGAAAAGAGGTGCGCAACCTTCACTTCCTTTTTTACAGGATGTTCAGAATTATAAGTCATTAAACTCCGTAATTAAGTGAAATACTACCGATTCTATCCATAAATAACGTAGCTTACCTTCACTTGTAACGAAGCCCAGTTATCGGTTTTGCTGTTTGATAAAAAATGTGTTTGTTGGCTTATATATTAATAATAAAGGGGGAAAATGCATGGTATTTCCAAAAATATCAAATGTACAGTTGTTAAAACGATTAGAACCTCCGCAGGGTATAATTCATATGGTTCTTGATACTGACACTTATAATGAAATTGATGACCAGTTTGCCCTTGCCTATGCATTACGGTCTCCAGAGAAAATAAGATTGGAAGCAATATATGCAGCTCCTTTTCACAATGACAGGTCTACAAGCCCTGAAGATGGCATGGAAAAAAGCTATCAGGAGATTTTGAATGTGTTATCAATACTCAATATTTCTTCTGAAAAGATTGTATATCGCGGTTCAAAAGGTTTTTTAAAGGATGAGAATACTCCGCAGGAAAGCCAGGCTGCAAGAGATCTTGTCAAACGCGCGATGGAGGATAGGGATGAGCCTCTCTACGTTGTTGCAATTGGAGCCATAACAAATGTTGCTTCCGCCATTTTGTTGGAACCTAAAATAATTGAAAAAATTGTATTGATATGGCTAGGAGGGCATGCTTTCTTCTGGCAGGATACAAAGGAATTTAATCTTCAGCAGGATGTGTATGCTTCCAGGTTAGTTTTTAACTGCGGTGTACCATTGGTACACATACCTTGCATGGGGGTAACAACTCACTTTGTGACAACAATACCGGAACTGGAATGCTATCTGATGGGTAAAAGTGAAATCGGTACATATTTAACAGAGATAGTTAAAGGATATACAAATCAACCTTTCGGCTGGTCGAAGGTAATATGGGATGTAACGGCCATAGCTTGGCTTATTAACCCTGACTGGGTACCTACAAGCATAGTGCACAGCCCTATACTAACAGATCAGGTAACCTGGAGCTTTGATACCACAAGGCATTTCATAAGAAGTGCTACTTACATTCGTCGTGATCCTATTTTTGCCGATCTTTTCAGAAAACTCACATAGCCAAGCCGATGGGAACTGTTGATGTTCAAACAAGAAAACAGGATGTACAGATGGGTACTATAGGATATCAAAAAACATCCTAAGTAAAAAGGAAATAGAACCGGTTTTTTCTGAATGCTAATAAATATATGTGTTAACTCTTATTCTGGGGCTTTGCGCACAAAACATCAAAACTGGTTTTAATTAATTTTTACTTCGGTTTCCAATGGAACAACCTGTATCCATGTTTGGCCGGGATTTAGCACTATATCGTTTCCCTTATCGTCACGGTACTTTGTTTGCGCCGTACGTGAGCTCTTGCTCCATTTTATCTCCTGCGCCTTTCCATTAGTAATATAAAACCCTTCACCGCTTCCTACAGTATATATGTTATGTCTTCCCTGCTTATCCCCGGGAATCGGTTCATTTCTGACAAACATGATAATGATATTTTTTGCTCGTATAACTTCATTGGTGTTTCTGTCAATTTGATACTCTCCCTGCCGGGTCCTTTTATAATTTTTAGCGTCTGAATCATAATAAAAGCCGCAGGTGCTGTTTTTATGATACTTTATAAATACTTCTTCCGCGGTCATCTGTCCTGGAAGAGCAGTATCCTTTTCATGGTATGATAACGGAAAAGGCACTTCCGTTTCCATGCTGTATTCCAATCTTTCAATATACCTGTTTAATCTTTCCGGGTTTGTGTATGAATCATGATAATTATCTCTTTCCCTCGTTAAATCCCAGTAAGCACCGCTTGCATCCGACACTCCGTCGATATTGTCTATTTCATATCTTTTAAGATCCCTGTACGCATAGTCACTCCATCCAATATGGGCATAAATCGCGTCATATTCCATTAAATAGTCAATAAAATAGTGTCTTGAACTTCTTACCGGGCCAATCATATCAGGCAAGTTATCCCAAAATAGAGCCATATATCGGGTATCTCCATATTCAACGATCATTTCGTATACCACCTGCGCGATCCCGATTCCTCCCTGGGGCAATACCTTGCTGCCTTCATTATCAATCATCACCGCAATAGGCCTGACCCCTTCTTTTGGAAGCATAAACTTTTCTTCAGGTTCATCCGGTTCAGGTGATGGCGTAATGTCGATATCTGGTTCATTATCTTCTGTCTCAGAATCATTGTTTTGTTCCGGTACTGGTGTAATATCCGTTTCCAAGCCAACAGACTGCTGATCGTTGTCACGGGATCTTAAAGCTCCTATCAAAACAACAGTGATAACAGTGCTAAGGCAGAACAGCGCAACAACGAGAAGTATTTTACCTCTTTTGTTCAATTTTATTTTTATCTTTTTCATTTTAACCCCCAGGTAAATGGTGTCGGCATTTTATTGATAAAATACGATCTAATATCTATTATAACGAACACAACATTTATATCAATAAATTTATAGCAGTTATCCAAAAACCCGTATTAAAACATGTTTTGATTACTCAAAATCAAAATCTTCCGATGCGGCTTTCTTAAAAGCCTCGAAAACCATATCAAGTTCTTCGTCATCTTCTATGCTGACCAGGTAATCTTCTTCACCATCCTTTTCAATTTTCATAATGATTACTTCTCCGCTGTTTTCATTTTCATCACATGCTTTCATTATAGCATACTGATTATCTTCCATTTTTAGTGTCGCCAGATACTCAACACTTAGTGTTTCACCATTTTCTCCCGTTAGTTCTATAATGTTGTCTGATTCACAACAGCTGCAGGAATCTCCGTTTTCATGTTTGTGTTCATTCATATGAACACCTCCTTGATAATATTATTTGTTAATAAATTTTTATTCATTTTTAATATTTATGTTCTGTTTGCATCCATGTAACTTTGAAGAATAAACGAAGCCGACATCTGGTCGATTTTCCCCTTATGTTTTCTGCTGCGTATACCCATTTCAATAAGCGCTTGTTTTGATTGCTCGGTTGAAAGCCTTTCATCCCATTGAACAACTTTTATTTCCGGAAAAGCGTGCTTAAGCTTGTTAATGAATTGTTGTGTCCTTTTTCCTCTTTCACCAATTGTGCCGTTCATATTAACAGGAAAACCAACAACAATCGTATCGCAAGGGTATGCCTTGATCAAAGCCTCTATCCGTTCGATAGGCTTTTTCCATTCCTTATTCCAGCAAATTGTTTCAACCGCCTGTGCGGTAATCCCCAGTGGATCACTGACAGCTATTCCGATCCGGGCTTCACCGAAATCTATTCCCATTATTCTCATATTTCCTCCCGGCTATGCAAAAAGCGCAAAATAACAAAAACGGTGAATCCCCATAATAATATCATGCGTTGTCAAGTGAAATAATGCTTTCTTCCCAAATATCGGGGGCTTCATACCCAAGAAGGTTCACTGCTGTTGCCGCTATATTCGCAAGCCCGAATTCACCTTCTTTTAATTTATATGCATTACTTTTAACATTGTCGTAAATTATAAACGGGACCTTATTCAAAGTATGGCTTGTTTTTGCTTTAATTGAGCCGTTTTTATTCATTGACGGTTTTCCGTTTTTGTCAAGCTCAAACATTTCGTCCGCATTTCCATGATCAGCGGTAATTATCGCAACACCGCCAAGCTCGTCAATAACGGGAAGCAAGCGCCTCAGCGATAAATCAACGGATTCTACAGCCACCCGTGCTGCCTGGAAATTGCCCGTATGTCCTACCATATCCCCATTGGCGTAATTTACACGCGCAAAACGGTATTTGCCGGTCTTAAGTTCCTTTATCATTCTGTCGGTAATCTCAGCTGCTTTCATCCACGGACGTTCTTCGAAAGGAATAACGTCCGAAGGAACCTCAATGTATGTTTCCAGTTCATCGCTGAACTTTCCGCTCCTGTTGCCGTTCCAGAAATATGTCACATGTCCGTATTTCTGCGTCTCGGAAATCGCAAGCTGACTGACACCTGCGTTAACGAGGTACTCTCCCATTGTATTTTTTATTTCCGGAGGCGCTACAAGGTATCTGTTGGGTATGTGAAGATCTCCGTCATATTCCAACATTCCGGCGTATATGACTTTTGGATGCATTTTCCTGTCGAATTTATCAAAATCAGCTTCGTCAAATGCACGGCTTATTTCTATCGCCCGGTCGCCGCGGAAATTAAAGAAAATAACGCTGTCATTATCGGATATCTTGCCCACTGGATTACCGTTTTCGGCAATTACAAACGCAGGCAGGTCCTGATCAATCACGTTCAGCTCTTGCCGGTAGGTTTCTATAGCTTCACGGGCTGAACTGAACTGCTTTCCCTCGCCGAGCACATGCGTTTTCCATCCCGTTTCGACTACTCTCCAATTCGCCTCATACCTGTCCATTGTAACCTTCATCCGTCCGCCGCCGCTGGCGATTTTTACATCAAAATCAGCACTCTTAAGTTCACCAAGGTACTTTTCAAAAGGGTTCACATATTCAAGCGCGGAAGTTTCGCCAACATCACGGCCATCCAAAAGAATATGGATGCGCACCTTCTGTATTCCTTCTTTCTTTGCCTGCTCAATCATTCCCTTCAAATGATCAATGTGGGAATGAACATTGCCGTCGCTGAACAAACCGATAAAATGCAGCGTTGAATCGTTTGATTTAACATTTGATATTAAATCTCGCCATGTTTTTCCTTCAAACATCTTACCGCTGCTTATTGCTTCATTTACTAATTTGGCGCCCTGGCTGTATACCTGTCCCGAACCGATCGCATTATGCCCGACTTCGGAATTCCCCATATCACTGTCGGACGGCAGGCCAACAGCCGTACCATGCGCCTTCAGAAGCGTATTCGGATATTTGGCGAACAGATTGTCAAGGCAGGGAGTATATGCGTGGTATACCGCGTTCCCCTCCGCCCTTTCGCATACGCCGTAACCATCCATAACGACAATTACCACAGGACCTTTATATTCACTAAAATCTTTAAGCTTTTTCAGCATGCTTTAAACCTCCGCATTATACAAAGCCCTCCGGTTATACCTGGAGGGCCGGAAAATAATTCTAAATATTAAAATAACTGAATCTTTAATCCTCGTTATAATTTACGATTTTCACATACTCTTCCAGATTCAGGCTTGCTCCGCCAATCAGTCCCCCGTCAACATTCGGCATTTCAAACAACTCTTTCGCATTTGACGCCTTTACGCTTCCGCCGTAAAGGATTCTTACGCTGTCCGCCGTTTCTTCATCATACAGTTCTTTTACAAGATTTCTGATAATGGAACATGCCTCTTCAGCCTGATCGCTTGTTGCTGTTTTCCCTGTACCGATAGCCCATATTGGTTCATAAGCTATAACAAGTTTTTTAACCTGCTCTGTTGTTAATCCTAAAAGAGCAATTTTCACCTGATAGCGGATATGCTCGGCGGTCACACCCTGTTCCCTCTGAGTAAGAGTTTCGCCGCAGCAGATTATTGGGGTCATTCCACAATTAAATATCGCGTGAGCTTTTTTATTAATTAGTTCGTCTGTTTCGGCGTAATATTCCCTTCTTTCGGAATGCCCTATGATAACGTATTGAACTCCCGCTTCCTTCAGCATGCCGCAGGAAACCTCGCCGGTATAAGCGCCGCTGTCTTCCCAATGCACATTCTGAGCTGCCACCTTTATATTTGTTCCGTCACAGGCGCCAACCGCTGCGGGTATCGATACGAAAGGAACACCAATAACAACCTCTGTCTGTGCTTTATCGACATTTTCTTTCAGCGCTTTTATAAATTCCGCTGTTTCTTTCGGGGTTTTATTCATTTTCCAGTTGCCCGCCGCCATTACTTTCCGCGTCTTTTTATCAAGCAGGCAGGCAATTCCGGGAAGGACTTTTCCTTCAAGAAATTCAAGAGAGGCCCCGCCCCCGGTGGAAATATGCGTTATCTTATCCGCAAAACCAAGCTGTTCAACCGCCGCCGCCGAGTCTCCGCCTCCTACAATAGATATAGCACCTGAATCCGCAACAGCTTCGGCAATTTTTCTTGTTCCGTTCGCAAATTTCGGAAATTCAAAAACTCCCATTGGACCATTCCACACTATAGTTTTTGCTTTTTTAATCTCATTAACAAACTTCTCGATAGTTATTGTCCCAATATCCATTCCCATCCATCCGTCGGGAATGTTATCGGAAGGAACATACCTGTCCTCGGTGTCCGGACTGAACTCTTTTCCTATGACATTTCCAATCGGGAGCAAAAGGTTTACTCCCTTCGCTTCCGCCTTAGCCATTAATTCTCTGGCTAAATCAAGTTTGTCTTCCTCGCATATCGAATTACCAATTTTGTAACCTTTAGCCTTAAGAAAAGTATAGGCCATTCCTCCTCCGATTATTAAAGAATCTACCTTTTCAAGAAGATTTTCTATAACCGTTATTTTATCGGAAACCTTAGCTCCCCCAAGAATAGCAAGAAAAGGCCTTTCCGGGTTGGACAGCGCTTTGCCCATTATATCAATTTCTTTTTTTATTAAAAACCCTGATACCGCCGGCAGGTAATCAGCCAGACCCGCTGTCGATGAATGTGCCCGATGTGCGGTACCAAAGGCATCATTAACAAAAATATCCGCCATTGAAGCCAATTCTTTAGAGAACTCGGGGTCATTCTTTGTTTCCTCTTTGTGAAAACGAACATTCTCAAGCATTAAAACCTGGCCGTCTTTAAGCTCGCTGGCTTTTCGCTTTGCGTCTTCACCTATCACATCATTTGCAAGAATAACTTCCTGGCCCAAAAGCTCTGATAACCTTTGAACCGCGGGCTTCATGCTGAATTTTGGCTCAAACCCCTGTTTTGGACGGCCAAGGTGTGATACAAGTATCGTCTTCGCTCCGTGCTTAATGAGGTACCTGATAGTCGGCAAAGCGGCTACAATTCGCTTGTCGTCGGTAACATTCCCATCAGCGTCCAGAGGCACATTGAAGTCAACCCTGGCTATAACCCTTTTTCCTTTTACTTCAATGTCTTCCACACTCATTTTATTATACATGCTCATTTTTTCATCTCCTTACGCATTCAATATCCGGATTTAACAACAACGTAAGAAATTGCTTGGCAATTTCAGCGCAGGTTACATAGGTTTTATTTTACAGTATCAATTGTACAACAAACGCACTTTCGATTTCAACATAATACAAGAACTATTTCATTTAAAACAGGCATCCTTACAAAAATAGGATGCCTGCAGATTATTTTGAAATAATTATTTAGCGTCGACTTTCGCCATGTGGGCAATCAAGTCAACAACCTTGCACGAATAACCCCATTCATTGTCATACCATGCAACAACTTTTACAAAATTATCATTTAATGAAATGCCTGCTTTTGCGTCAAATACAGAGGTTCTTTCTTCACCGATAAAATCTGTTGATACAACAGAATCTTCAGTATAGCCTAAAATACCCTTTAATTCGTTTTCCGAGGCATCCTTCATAGCCTTGCATATTTCCTCATATGATGCGGCTTTTTCAAGACGGCATGTTAAGTCAACCACAGAAACATCGGCTACAGGAACACGGAACGCCATACCCGTAAGTTTTCCGTTCAGTTCAGGTATTACCTTACCAACAGCTTTCGCAGCGCCGGTCGAAGAAGGAATAATATTGAAGCTTGCGCCTCTGCCGCCTCTCCAGTCCTTTTTCGAAGGGCCGTCAACGGTCTTCTGTGTTGCGGTTATCGCATGAACTGTTGTCATTAAGCCTTCTACAATACCGAATTTATCATTCAGTACTTTTGCTACCGGAGCAAGGCAGTTCGTTGTACATGAAGCGTTCGATACAACATTCATATCTGTTGTGTATTTGTCATTATTTACACCCATAACAAACATTGGGGCGTCTTTTGACGGTGCGCTGATAACAACTTTTTTCGCACCTGCGCTAAGATGTGCGGAAGCTTTGTCGATTGTTGTAAAAACGCCGGTCGATTCGACAATATATTCCGCTCCACAGCTTTTCCAATCAATATCCTTCGGATCCATTACTGAAAATACAGCGATTTCCTGTCCATCGACAACCATCTTTCCATCTTTTGAACTAATTTCACCTTTGTATTGCCCATGTACGGAATCATATTTAAGCATATACTGCATGTAGTCTAAATCAATAAAAGGATCGTTAATTCCCACTACCTGGACATCGGATCTCTTCATAGCCGCCCTGAATACAAGACGCCCAATTCTTCCGAATCCATTAATACCAATTTTAACAGCCATATTCGTTCTCCTCCTGACAGTTTATTATAGATTTGACCTTTTGGGGTCATCGTTAACAAAATAACAATCTTTTTAATCATTCTATATTATTTTTCCCTTATTTTCAATACTCACGTAGTAAAATTTTAACACACTCATTATAAATAAATTATGAAATATCGCTAAACAGAAAATCTTTGGCGGTTGCTTTCATACATAATAATTGAAGCAGCTACACCAGCATTTAATGATTCCGCGCCTCCCGGCATAGGTATAAAAACAGATTCCGGGCTCATTTGCTTTATTCCTGCCGACACGCCCCTGCCCTCATTTCCTATTACCAAAAGAAAGTTTTTACTCAGATCACATTCATGGCAGGGTTTGCCCTCGCTAAGACCGGTTGTAATAATTCCAAGGCCGTGTTTTTTGCAAAATTGGAAAACCTCTTCCTCTTCAATACCGTCAACGACAGGGATATGAAAAATAGAACCCGCCGTGGATCTTAGAACTTTTCCGTTATAAATATCAACAGTACCTTTTGTCGAAATAACCGAATCAAACCCTAACGCGTGGGCAGAACGTATGATGGTCCCAACATTGCCGGGATCCTGAACCGAATCCAATAAAATACCGCGAAATCCTTCATGGTATAAAGAGTATAACGAACTGTCAGGGATACCTGCCACTGCCAGTACTCCCTGTGGTGTATCGGTTTCTGAAAGACGGGCGAATAAAGCGGGAGGAACGAGGATATACTTAATCTCTTTATTTGTTAAGGTTTGCAGCTCTCTCCGACACTCATCGCCGACTTCTGCTGAAAAACATATTATTTCGATCCTAACATCCGACAATAGAGCCTCCCTGACAAATCTAAATCCTTCAATCAGAAAACTTCGCTGTTTCCTTCTATTTGTTTTGTTTTTAAGAGACAATATATTCTTCATTATTTTGTTCCGGGAACTCTCAATCAACTGCATTATATCCTCCGGAAAAGAACAACGTGTTTTCGTTCACATTCCCGCGGCATTCAGTATTACAGGAATTCGGCGTTAGGTTAAACTTTTGGATATCCCCATTTTTTGAATGTAAAATCAAACCTCTGCGATATTTTTTTCATAAGCCTTGGATCAATGTGATGCTTATTAGGCCTGTAGTTTTTCTGCGACTCGATATATTTTTCAATAGCCGGTTTTGCTTTTTCAAACCCCTCTAATCCAAGCTGCCTGTATATTTTTTCTACTATTTCCAATGGGCTTTTCACCACATCTTCATAGCGCACTTCAATCAAATTGCCTTCGGGAATTAACTGTTTTTCTTCAAAATATTTTTTGTACATGTTTTCATATATCTCAAACTGGCATTCTTCAGATTCTTCTTCGGGAATTCGTTCCTGCAGTTCAAATACAGGGAAGAAATTATTGTATAGTTTCCTTGTGGAAACATAAACCTTGTACGGATTTCTGCATATGTGAATAAACTTTGCGTTCGGGAACAGTTCAAGAAGCTGCTTAACCCTGCTTGTATTCGTAGGGCTCTTTAACAAAAGCCTTTTTCCCTTAAGCTGGTAAGTAACCTTTTTTAGAATATAAAGGTATTTATTTTTCCACTCCGCAATTTCTGTTTCGCTCATATTCTGAAAAGTTGCATACTTTTGATACTTGAACCTGTTTCTTGGGAAAAGGCAGAAGTGATAGTTTGACAGAGTCGACATGTTAGCGATCGCAAACTCTTCCTCCTGGGAAGAGATTGTGTCAAGAGGAATATTGTCCATATGCCGTTTTTTGGGAAGTATCCTTTTCAACAGCCAATCCAGCGCTTTATAACAGCATAAAAACATATTCGGGCTGAAGCAGTGAATAGCATTTGTAACACCGAACTGCTCGTCCTGTGAGAGCATATTAACAAGGTAAGTAGTACCGCTTCGCCAATGGCCTAAAACAAAAACAGGCTCCAAAGCAATCTTTGTTTTTTTGACTCTTATGTCAAATAACAGTTTTTCAATCAGCCGTACCGGCGTTAATAAAATAATTACAATTGTAATATACAAAAACTTGGGTAAGCTTTTCCAGTATATGGGCTTATCCCTGTTTTGCCATATTAATTTCACCCAATTGGTTAATGTGCATCCTAATAAAAACTGAATGGATAAATCCCTAATGTATCTATATTTCATAACCTCATCTCCTGTTTGGCTCACGGCTGTTTCCTCTATTACATACGAAATAAAATGTATATACAGTATATATTAATTAACCTGTGGAAAAAAATTATTTATAATAACAGAGAAAATTACTTAGTAATTTTAATAATACAAACAAATCAAAAAAAATGCAATGGGCAGTTCAGAATAGAAACTATATAACTGAAATAAAGCCCCTGATCCTTATGTCTTTAGGATTTATCAGTATCTTTTCAGGGGAGCCGGAGCCGATTATCGTTCCGTTAAGAAAAAAAGCGGCTTTATCAGATATGCGTATAGCCTGTTGTATATTATGGGTTGTGATTATTATAGTGTACTCGTTCTTCAGCAAAATGCACAATTGTTCAATCTTCTCGGTTGAAACAGGATCAAGCGACGAAGTGGGCTCATCCATCAATAATACTTCAGGTTCCACAGCAAGTGCCCTGGCAATGCAAAGCCTCTGCTGCTGTCCGCCCGAAAGGCTTTCTGCGCTTTTTTTTAACCGATCCTTAACCTCATTCCATAACGCCGCCTTGCGAAGGCTTTCTTCCACAATTTTTTCCAAAACCGTTTTCTTTTTTATTCCGTGAATTTTCGGTCCATATGCTACATTATCATATATTGACATAGGGAAAGGATTCGGCTTTTGGAAAACCATTCCGACTTTTCGCCTGAGTTCAACCGCGTCTATCCGATGGAATACATCAATCCCGTCAAGAGTAACGATACCGGTTGTTCTGCAGCCCGGTTCAAGCTCATTCATCCTGTTCAGTGTTTTAAGAAAAGTTGATTTTCCGCATCCGGATGGTCCGATTAAGACAGTAATTGCATTTGCGGGTATTTCGACATTGACATCTTTCAATGCATGATACTCATTAAAATATGTATTCAGTCTTTTTACAATTATCTTGTTATGATAGCCGTGGTATTCTTTAGTCAGCGTCAATTCACCTCCAGACTCTTCCATTAACCTGTTTTATCGTATAAACAACGGCAGCAATTTCATAGGAGCAAGTCATATCCTCTCAGCATTTATCACTCGTGAAGCGGTATTAACAATAAAATGAATAAGCGAAATAAAAATGACGAGCACGAGTGCCGCCGCATAGGTTTCATCATAGTTTCCCGTTTCTTTTGCCAACATGTATATATGTACCGAAAGCGTGCGGCCCGAACTCATTATTCCTTCCGGATACCGGTATACGGTACCTGCTGTAAAATATACGGCTGCGGTTTCTCCGGCAATCCTCCCCACGGTAAGAAGCATAACTGTAATTATACGAGGAGCGGCACATGGAAGGGTTATATTCATAACCGTATACAGTTTTGTAGCGCCCAATGCAAAACTTCCGTCACGATAAAGGCGGTTTACCGATCTGAGCGCGTTTTCCGTGCTTCTGATAACAAAAGGCAGCACCATAACAGCGAGTGTTAATGACGCTGAAAGTATTGAAAAACCGAGTTTTAGTATGCTTTTAAAAAAAATATAACCAAAAAGCCCATAAATAATTGACGGTATCCCTGTTAGGCTTTCCAAAGCGAAACGAATAACGCTCACGATTGGACCCGGCCTTGAATACTCCGCAAGATAAACAGCGGCAAATACACCTGTAACACCTGAAATAATCAACGTGACAGATATTATCCAAAGCGTTGTGACTATCATCGGAGCAATACCGTTAATCCCTTTATATTCGTTATATTCGCTTGTGATATAATCAAACGTTATGTTGGGCAGGCCTTTAATGATTAGATCGGACAAGATCCAGAACAGAAAAGCCAATGCTGCCAAAGAAAATAGCCAAATAATTATTTTTACCGCAAAGTCTTTGCATTTCCTCCAGTACGGCATAATCAATCTCCATATAAGTGCCCGCCAACAGGTTTTTCATATCCCATCGGGCTTAAATACACTATCTTTATTTTCAGCCTGCATACCACAGACAGCATGCTGTAAATACCACTATAAGAGGTAGTGCGGCGGCTTGTCTTTAAATTTAGCTGCATTTCCTGACAGAACGTTAATAACTATATTTACGGCGGCTATAAACATAAAAAGGACAACACCTGTGCCAAAAAGTACGCTTTCATGGAACGGATCGGCATATGACATTTCAAGCGCGATATTTGCTGTCATAGGGCGTACCATATCAAGTACAGAACGCGGAATCTGGGCTGCGTTTCCGCATACAAGGATCACCGCCATTGTTTCACCAATAGCCCGTCCTATTCCCAGCACAATTGATGATAAGATTCCCGAACCTGCTGCAGGAATCATTACTTTAAGAACAGTTTCCATTTTTGCAGCCCCTAATGCATAAGAGCCTTGAATAATTTCAACAGGCACAGTACGTAATGAATTTTCAGATATTTTTATTATTGTTGGAAGAATCATAACCGAGAGCAAAACTATTACCGCCAGCAAACTGTTTCCCGGCCCGCCCAGATATTCCGATATTAACGGCACTATAACCGTAAGTCCGAAGTATCCGTATACTACCGACGGGATACCCGACATCAGATCGACACACGGCCTTAAAAAGTTTGCTAAAGAAGGCGGAGCAACAGCGGCAAGCAAAACAGCGGCGGACAGTCCTACCGGAACACTTAAAAAAACTGCTCCCACGGTGCCGGCTGCGGAAGCATAAATCATCGGAAATATACCGTATGATGGGTTATCAGCCGTAGGATTCCATTCCATGCCGAATATAAAATTCATTATCCCGATTTCCCAAATTGCCGGAAAGCCTTTGGCAAACAAATATACAGTAATAGCTGTCAGCGAAAAGACGGAAATAAGAGCGCTTAATAAAAATAATATTTCTATCACCTTTTCCCATTTCCTGTTTCTTGTTTTTATCAAAAGCCTGTCCTGTCCCCCTCTCCGCATTCCGATAGTCAGAGTATGCTAAACAGAACGTAAACATTTTTTTTAAGCATACCCAAATTATTTTATGAGCGTATTTTCGTATAAGAACTATTTCCCTTAGTAACGTATTAGATTCATCTAAGTCCTGGTGGATATCTTTGAGAAATCAATGTGTGACATTGATAAAATCATTCGGTTTTTTCAGTGGGAATATATTTTTTTGAAATGATGCTCCTAACTTCTTCACTGTTAATAAACGCGATAAATTCAGTTACCTCGTTTTTTTTCCGATCCTCAATATAAATTAAAGAAAAAGGCCTTTTAAGCGTATATAAATTATTTAAAATATTATCCTTTGTCGGGTATATGCCGTCAATTGATAATACTTTTACACGATTGTTTATAAACCCCATTGAGACATATCCGATTGAATTAATTTTTCCGGCGACGCTTTCTATCATTGAACCATTTCCGTCGGTCACCTGCGAGCTGGGCGTGATCTTTTCAATGCCAATAAGTGATTTAAAAGCCTGGTATGTTCCCGAACCCTCCTCACGGCTGATGACATGAATCGGCATGTCAAATCCCCCGATAATGCTCCAATTTGTGATTCTGCCGCTATAGATCTCTGAAATATGGTTTTTTTGAAGATTCTTTATATTATTTTCCGGATTTATGACGACGGCAAGCACATCCCACGCTATTATTACCTCCTTCATGCCGGGCGTTTTTTCAGTTGTTTTCAAATACCTTGAAACCATGCCCAAATCCGCACTGCTATTCCGAACTGCTTTAATTGCGGCGTTTGTACCGTTTGCCATAATTTCAACCTTTATGTCCGGATTTTTTTCCATGAATGCTTCTGCCAATACCTCAAGCAAAACAGCCGCGGAAGTTGAACCCTCAATTGTAATATTCGCGCTGTTTTTTACAAGCGGGACAGATCCGGTGTCTGCAGGCGTCGGAACGGCCTCCGTGATTTTAATATCGTTGTTTTCTGTATTATAGGACTCTGTTGAAGCTGAAATGATAATTATAATAATAAGACAAAGAATTAATTTAAATGATTTAATATTCATTGTCTCTCCCTGCATTTACTTTACCTTTTTCGTAACCTGTCATTACTTAAAGAAATCGCCTCAAACGGGAACCTGCTTTTTTCCCGTTATATATAGCTTTACCATAATCACCGCCGCTTTATTCTGTTTTTTGTCAGGAAAGCTGCCAGTACTGTATAAAAGCGTGTTACCGTTGAAATACCCGAAGCAGGACCCACGGGAATTATGCCAAAACTCCAGCGGGCGATTACGGGTCTATCCATTGCTGCCGCGTTCCGGTGGGTACGCGGCTCTGATTCGGGTGCTTATTCACCGATAATTTTAACAAGCACCCTTTTTCTTCTCATACCGTCAAACTCGCCGTAAAAGATTTGCTCCCACGGCCCAAAATCGAGTTTTCCGTTCGTAACAGCCACAACCACTTCACGGCCCATTATAGTTCTTTTCAAATGAGCATCTGCGTTGTCTTCGTATCCGTTATGAGCATATTGGCTGTACGGTTTCTCGGGCGCAAGCTTTTCTAACCATTTATCAAAATCCTGGTGTAAACCTCTTTCATCATCGTTAATGAACACGCTTGCAGTAATATGCATTGCGTTTACAAGCAAAAGACCTTCTTTTATTCCACTTTCCTTTAAGCAATCGTTTACTTCAGGGGTTATGTTTATAAACATTCTCCTTTTCGGAATATCAAACCAAAGTTCCTTCCTGTATGATTTCATTTCCACCACTCCTATTTCCGGGAAGCGGAAAGAGCATGCCGCTTCCATTTTATTATAAATAATTCAAGGGCAAGCCTATGATTCATCTTCCCTGATTTAATCGCCAGATCAGTTTCCATGCATTCACGGATAAGCTTTTTTAACGCATCTGTCGTAAAAAATGAAGCCTGTTTTCGTGTTTTCCCTATAACAAATGAAGGAACACCCACTATTTTTGCCATCTCGGGCTGAGGAATTTTTTTTTCTTCAAGTTTCTTAATTTTCATCAGTATTCCCAAATGGCGGCTAAGCATTGCTACAATATGATGAACAGGCTCTTTAAGTTCGAGTAAATCATCAATAATACGGATAGCACTCGCCGTTTGGTTTTGGGAAACGGCGTCCGTTAAATCAAATATCCTTGTTTTTACGCTTTTTGTAACAACATTCAGGATATCTTCATCGGAAACAACGGTTTTGTCACCAAGATAACTAACAACCTTTTTAATTTCAAGCATCATAAGCGTCATATCCGGTTCAAGCATACCAACGAAAAAAACTGCCGTCTGTTTGCTGATATGTTTTCCATAAGATGAAAAAACATTCGTTACCCATTTTACCAGCGCAGCTTCTCCCTGCTTTTTAAATTCGACAATAAAACCGTACTTTGCAATTGCTTTATAAAAAGCGGTTCTTTTATCAACTTCATCAAGCACAAAAATCAGGCAAATGTAATCAGGAAGAGATTCAAAAAACGCATTCCAATTTTTTTCGCCGCTTCCTTTAGCAAGTGAATTGTCTTTCACAACTACAACCCGGCGATCCGAGAAAGCAGGAAACGTCAAAACAGCGTCAGAAAGCTCATTTATTGAGGTTTTATTTCCGATAACGGTATAGTTAAAAGCTTTGCCGTTTGCATCCAAAAGCTTATCTACGATTTCTTTTTCATAATACCTGACAAGAAATCGCTCCGGTCCGGTAAATAAATAGAGTTTTCCTATTTTATTTTCTTTTAGCTGTTTTTTTAAATCTTTCATTTCCATTGCAACTCACCGAACAAAAAATATACCTAACAGTTCCTTCCAATTTAAGATTTGCCGAAAAGGATTAAAACTCCTGATTTTTTTCAAAAATTGTTAAGCTATAAACCTCTAATCAAGCCTATCATTTTCGAATAAAAATGTAAACCTGTCATCG
The DNA here is from genome assembly GCA_012730095.1 of Clostridiaceae bacterium. GTDB lineage: Bacteria > Bacillota > Clostridia > DSM-8532 > DSM-8532 > DTU069. Next base: position 6,376 of record JAAYBO010000195.1, on the reverse strand, counting down.
TTCAGCCATGTTTTTATCCTGTATTTTACTCCGTTACCGGTAACCACTACCGCTCCGCTGTTTTTAGTTATGTAAGTTTTTGCACCTGATGAGTACAGCCTGTCCAGAACTTCTCCGGAAGGGTGTCCGAAGTTGTTCGAACCCACGCTGATAACGGCAGCCTCAGGTTTAACCCGATTAAGAAATTGTTCTGATGTTCCGTTTTTTCCGCCGTGGTGGGCGACCTTTAAAACACAGCAGTCAACATCATTGTTCTCGGTCAAAAAAGAGTACTCGGCTTCCTTTTCGATATCCCCGGTAAAAAGAACACGAAACTGTTTATAACAAAGCATACCCGACAACGACGCATTATTCAAGTTGCCGCCGTAATTTGCATCTTTTCCCGGATGCATAACGATAAATTCCGTTTTACTGTCTATTCTGATAGTATCTCCGCGTGTATAAAAGCAAACTTTAATATTTTTTTCATTACACGCATGTATAAGATAGGAAAAATCTTCATACGCTCCGGAATAGTAAGGCAAACCAACAGTCTTTACAGGAAACAGATCTATAAGCGTTAAAACACCGGACATGTGATCGGCATGCGCATGGCTTACTAAAACACAATCAATCACAGAAACGCCCTCATGCATCAATACCGGCATAAGTACCTGCCTGCCTATATATCCTGTTTCCTTTTCATAATATGAACCGCCGCCGTCAATAAGCATGCAATAACCTTCCGGCGAACGGATCAGCGCGCTGTCGCCCTGCCCTACGTCAATAAATATTAGCTTAAGACTGCCTGGAACAAGCCCCTGTATGACAAGAACAGTCCCTATCGCGAAAACAGCGGCGGCAACGCCCTTTCTGTACCTTATAAAAAAAGCCATCCCATAAACGCCTGAAATAATAAGAAAAGCGTAGTAAAGCACACACCAGGATAATTTCCAATGATGCGCGTGTATTTCGGCCCACGGTACCGATGCGAAAGTATCGGCAATGACAAGAATAATATGAAGTGTCCCCTGAAGAGCGAAACCTGCACATACGGCAAGCATATGATTAACGCTGTAAAGTATAACGGTAATAAAACCCAAAACCATCGCCGCACCGGTAAGCGGAACAACAAACAGGTTCGACAGAATCGAAATAACGGACAATTTGCTGAAGTATTTCACAATAACAGGCAGTATCCCTGCCTGGGCCGCTATTGTCGCCGAAACCGCTTTACGGATAAATAGCGGTACATTATCCGGAATAAAGCCGAAAACCCTTTTATATAAAACTCCCAGACCGGACGCGGCACCGACGGACAACTGGAAACCTGCATCAAACAGCATAAAAGGGTTTATTATAAGTATTAATAATGCTGCGATTGCAATTGAGTTAATCAATTCGGACTTCCTATCCAGCATTTTTCCAATCAGTACAATAACAGCCATAATGGAAGCACGCAAAACCGAAGCGGTAAATCCTGATATTGCGCAGTAAACAATAATAAGAGGAATTGAAACAATTGCCGCAGCCCTGCGGTTAAAACCCAATACCCGAAAAAGCCATAATACCGGGAATAAAAGAAAAGCTATATGTGTGCCCGAAACCGCCATCAGATGCATTAATCCTGATGCCCTGAAAGCATTTTCGATGTTTTCGTCAAGGCTGTCCTTTGATCCTGTAAGCATTGCCGACATAAGAGCCGCTTTTTCAGCCGAAAGCGTGTTATAAAGGGCCTCGTTGATATAGCTTCGGGCACTTGAACCAAAAGCTTTAACCGGCAATTTTTTTATTTCTCCGCGTAAAAATATATCTTCGGAGTCTACAGATGCATATGCGGTAATTCTTTTTGAAAACAGGTAAGCCGCGTAATCAAACCCGCCGGGGTTTCTATCTCCCAAAGGTTTATTCAGCACAACGCTTGCCTCAACATATCTGCCAAGCTTGAATTCATTATCATTCTTTGCATTATACGCATTTATACGAATAATCCGTTGTATATTCAGGTTTTGACCGTTCTTTTCCAGCGATTCGGCAAACAGATTAATAACCGCTTTGTTATCGTCAGACCGGTAATAATCGCATATATACCCTTTTACAGTAACTTCAGCATCATAGTTCTGCAGAACAGGCATCAGCATATATGTATACTGGGCGGCAAAATTAACGTATCCCAAAAGAAAAAAAACATTCCAAATAAGAAGATTTTTAAAAGCGTGAACTTCTTTTCTAACCGAGTAATAATACAGTACGATCAGTATTAAAAAAATTAGAATGATAACAATAATCTGTTTTATATACAAGGAGGCGGTAATTCCAGCTATAAACGCAATCGCCGCTTGCAGTGCCGGTCTTTTCATAACCTTATAACCTTTTCCATTATAATAACATCATTTCCATCATCAGCATCGGCCGCTTTAAGCACCTTAACACAGGAGAAACCGGAGTTTATCCAAAAAGCCGTTCCCGCTGCATTTCGCTTATCTACTGAAATATAAACACGCTCCGCTTGATAAACTTCACGCGAATACCGGAATAAAAGCTGCAAAGCCGTAGTTCCGTAATGCTTCCTCCGCCAGCAGGTATCGACAAAGATGGTCCTAATCCACAGCAGCGGCTCACATGCTTTTTTAAACTCGCCTGCAATCATTCCTATACAGATGTTGTCGCCGGTGCGATATATGCCTGATACGAAAGAAGTAAATCGGGAAGGCTGTTTTATTTGAATGACGATGTCTTCAGGCTTTTTTTCGCCCGCAGCATATCTGAAAGATTCATCCTGTTGATACCACCGGTTTATGAGTGAAATATCGCTTTCTCTTATTGGACATAACTTTACAAATTTACCGGCAACCGATAAATCCATTTATTATCACCCGCTATTCTCCGCTTTCAAACAATGGCATGTACCAGGCATGGAATCCATAATACGGGTTCCAAAAGCTTGATTTCTTTTCACCCCGGATGTAATTTTTATAAAGGATAGCCTGTTGATTGCGGTAAAGGGGCAAAATATATGAATGCTCCTTCCCGTATCCTAAATCATCCTGCATCCTTTTTAACGCATCCTCCAAATTTTCCCATGGCCTTAATTCCTGTGTAACAGGAGAAAGATCGTAATTTCCGTTCCTTATCGCTCTAATTACATTCTGCGGCGTACCGGTTTTTATCTCAGCGGGAATACCAATATCCTCAAGAATGTTAACTAAAAAATTTGCAGTATGCAGCTTCTGCATATCCTGTTCAGGAACCAGCACCGATAATGTACTCAAAGACCTTCCGTACTCTGTAAATACCTTTCTGCTATCATTCCACTGCAAACCCGATTTAATAAGCTCATCTCTGAATTCATCGGCATCAATAAAACTCCCGCCGTATTGTTCAAAATATTGTACCTGTCCCAGGTTCATATCATGAATACGATATGCTATATATCGGAAAAGGGCTTCCTGCCTGTTTTCTATTCCAAACAGGCTTTTAGGGTTTACATAAAGTAAATTAAACTGATTGTCCGGATAGACCTGATAATCGATATTTGTTCTGTACTGTAATTTTGAGAAATCAATATTCTTAACAAACGCGATATCTATTTCATTATTTTGGAATGCATCAATAGTTTCATTTTCAGGCATAACTTTAAAAATAACGGAATTAAGATATGGCAGACCCTCATACCACCATTTTTCATTCTTTTTTAGATTAATCGTATTTTCATCCATGCTTTCAAAACAAAACGGGCCGGTTCCGGATATAATGTCCTGGTTTCCGAATTCAGTACTCTGAGATAATATTGGAAAGACAAGCTTACTTATAAAAGACTTATCGGGCTGTTTAAGCTTAATTTTAAACCGCATTCTGCTGATAATTTCAATTTCTTCTATGTCTTTCAGGATATCGGTATAATAAAAGGGACTTTCCGAGTTTTCCATTACTCTGAGCGTATGCCTCACATCATAGGAGGTAAATTCCTGTCCGCTGTGAAATGTGACATTTTCCCTAAGAGTAAATTCCCATGTTAAAAACCCTTCATGCTCCCAATCGGCAACAAGCCACGGTTCCGTATCATTTTCCGCTGAATTGACAAAAAGAGATTCATATATAAAAGAGGCAATGTATATAACATGGCGGTTTTTCGTAAAATAAGGATTCAGTGAGTCAATATTTCCGCTTGCGGAAAGAATAAGGCTCCCCCCATAATCAGGTCCCGCGTCAACAACCCTGAACTGTTTATCAATGGAAGGCGATGGAGAAATCGAAACAGGAACGACAGGCTCCTCACCAAAAACCTCTTTCATTTCGCAGCCGGTTACTATTATTATAGTAAATACAATAGCAATATAAAAAATGATTCTTTTGTATCTTTTCATTCAATAAACCTCATCATACCATCATTAAAACCGCTGCTCCCGCGCCGGTTTTACCTTGACCGCCCCTATGCGAAAAAAACAGTTCCTTTTCACATACAGTGCATCTTTCAATATCATGTATATTACACCCGTTCAAGCCTTCAGCGGTAAGCGTCCGGGTTATGACACCCCCAAGGTCGATCCTGTATTTACCGCCGGATGCTTCGAATAAAAAATCATAATCCGGAAACTTTTTCAGAAACAAATCATACACGTCATTATGGACTTCAAAACAGCATTTTCTAATATGAGGGCCTATACCCGCTACAATATCGAAAGCTTTGCATTTATACCTGTCTTTCATCAGCTTGACCGCTTTGGCAGCAATATTCAAAAGCGTACCCCTCCATCCGGAATGGACAAGTGCTATAACACTTTTAGCCGGGTCATAAAGATATACCGGAACGCAGTCCGCATGAATCGTTACCAAAGCTATATTTTTATCAGCGGTAATAAGGCCATCGCTATTTCCCAGTTTGTATTCGCTGACCAGTCCCATGCCGCAGTGGCTTTTATCAATAATACTGATTTCGTCACCATGGACCTGCCTGGTTAACACGATATGCTCTAAAGGTATTCCCGTTTCACAGGATAGCCGCTTGTAATTCTCTATCACATTTTCCCTGTTATCGTCGCGCTGCAAACTTAGATTCAGCGTATCATACGGGGGACTGCTTACTCCGCCGAACCGGGTTGTGAATATTGCCTTTAACGTTACCCCATCATCCAGCCCGGGGATTGTAATATACATCGGTTTTTTATCCGTACCGCCCAATTTATACCTCCGGATAACAGATTAATCCGCTGCGCTTGTTGAATTACACAAATTCTACTTTGATAAATTACGCAAACTTCATTTTAAGATTATCATACACCCGAAAAACCGACAAGTGGAAATATTTCAACTAACCCGCGGGAATAGTGTTCGGAAAATGCATCACGAACTATTGTACAATAACGTCAACAAAGAGCTTCATTTGCAAGAGCTATATAGTTCAGCTCGGGCAAGTCGAAACTCGCAAAAATGCTTTAATATATTCTTGTAGGTAGCATTTTTGCTCAAACAGTCGACTTGCTTATCCTCGCTCTGACAATATATCTCTATGCTGCATTTTCGCTATAGTTTCCGTTATTGTACAATAGTTCTTCTAATTACTGTGCTGATTTATCCAAATAACCAGCGGGTGGTTTTCGGGTCGAGGCATTGCTGCTGCGTTCCGGTAGGTACTCAGCTTTGGTTCGGTACTAATTCGCTGGCTTCAAGTGATAACCGGTTGAATTTGTTTTCCTTCAAGAACGGCTTCAACCGATGGTATGAACATATCCATGCGGCAAACAACGGAATTGTGTTTTTTCCTCGGATCATCCTGACGGTAAGGTACAAAATAAATGTTTTTTATATTCTGCAAAAGACCGATATTTTTTCCGTTTGCCCCCAAACCGTCATTTGTCGCGATACCCAAAAGGACAGGCATGTCATTTCTTAATTGAGCTTTTACAGCCATTGTCACAGGCGTATCGGTAATACCGTTAGCAAGCTTGGCAAGGGTGTTTCCGGTACACGGCAATACTACCATCAGATCAAGATGTATTTCAGGTCCTATCGGTTCCGCATCCACAATTTTGGTTATACACTTTTTCCCCGTTATTGTCTCTACCCGCTTTTTGAAATATTCCGCCGTTCCGAAACGAGTGTCGGTTGCCGAAACTATATATGATATCACAGGTAAAATATCGGCACCGAGAAAAGCAAGCTTTTCCATCTGTATAAGAGATTTTTCAAGTGTGCAAAACGAACCCGTCAGTCCAAAACCAATTTTTTTTCCTGAAATAATCATTTCGGAAAGCTCCCCTCCTGAAATACATTATCTATGGTCCTTTTTATTATTTCAGCTGCTGTCAATGGGGCAATTTTACCTGGTATACTCAGTGCCCAGTCTACTTTAAAGCCTAATTTTTCCGCATGCTCAAAGTCAATTCCGCCCGGTTTC